>JABFRZ010000165.1 GCA_013140785.1 Planctomycetota bacterium
GGCGTAGACTGCACGCGTGCGCCACGAGCAGCGACGGGTCCCTGCTCGTCGGGCAGGAAGGCGAGATCCCCGCGTCCCTCGGGAGAGCCGTCGTCCACGCGGATGGGCGCGCCGAAGCCGCGCACGCGCGAGTCGCCGAAGCTCACGCGCACGCTGCCGTCGGCGCCCGTGTACCAGGTCGCGGCCACGCACGCGGGGCTCGCGGCGAGGCGCGGGCCGTTCACCGGACAGCCGTCGATCTCCCAGCCGTCGGCGTGCAGGAGCTCGGATTCGGACCAGTGCCCGCCGTCGAAACGCGCGAGCGCGATGTCGCGCACCTCCTCCTCGGAGCGGTCGCGCCAGGCGGCGAGGTGCGTGCCGTTCGCGAGGCGCACGAGCGCCGTCGGACAGCAGCTACAGGCACGCGCATCCACCAGCGTCTCGGCGCCGAGCACGCCGGCGCGGTCGATCGTGCGCGCGTAGACGCGCGTGTCGCCGTCGTGATCGGCGGCGGCGCGTCCGTCGAGCCAGAGGGTGAGGAAGCGCGTCTCGTCGAGCGGCGCGAGCGACACGAAGCCGTGTTCGCCGGGCCCACGATGCTCCTCGAGCGGTCGCGGCAGCGAGCGGCTCTCCATGGAGTCCCCGTTCACCCACGTAGGCGCCAGGATCGAGAAGCGCGTCCCGTACGAGTGCGGATGCGCGGGTTCGAGCTCGAGCCACGCGACGAGCCGTGTCCCGTCCGCGAGGCCGGCCACGGCGGGGAAGTCGGCCCAGTTCAGGAACCAGCCCTGGCCCGTCACGAGCGTTCCCGCAT
This sequence comes from Planctomycetota bacterium, assembly GCA_013140785.1. Classification (GTDB taxonomy): domain Bacteria; phylum Planctomycetota; class UBA1135; order UBA1135; genus JABFRZ01. The sequence continues at coordinate 794 of JABFRZ010000165.1, forward strand.
GGCCAGTCGCGCCCTCGATCCAGCACAGCTCCAGGAACGGGTCCTCCTCTCCGAAGTGGGTGGCGACCAGCGCCGGCGAGCCGTCGGCGACGAGCCAGGAGGGAAACGCACTCGCCGCTCCGCCGACCCGCGCGGGGAAGTGGAAGGGACTGAGCTCGAGGTCGGGCTGCTTGGCCCCGTCCTGGAGCACGGCGAGGAGGGCGAGGGCGACTCGGAAGAACATGCGTGGTCCGCGTTTGGTGTGCACTCCATGTCAGCACGCGGGCCCGCGCCGCGCACCCACTTCGTCTCTGGCGCCGGTGGTCGATCGACGTACGGCCAGGAAGCAGGGACGGGGGTATAGTCTGGGGCGCGACCTTCGAGCCGCCATCCGTTTCGCACCGTGACACTTTCCGTGAGCCTGTTCCTCGTCGTGGCGGGCATGACCCTGGCCTGCTCGGATTCGAGCGCGGCCTCCGCGCCGCGCTCCGATCGGGCGGCGCCCAAGGACGAGACCGTGGTGGACGACTTCGCCTGCCTCGACCACACGGGCAAGTTGCAGCGCCTCTCGCGCCACTCCGACGCGAAGCTCGTGGTGCTGTACGTGTTCGCGGACGATTGCCCGATCGTGCGTCAGGACGCGCGCGAGCTGCAGAAGCTCGCGACCGAGTTCGCGCCGCGCGGGGTGCGCTTCCTCGGCCTCGATCCGGCGCCGCAGGACGAGCGCGCGAGCATCGCGGAGGAGGTAGCCGAGCTCGAGCTCACGCTGCCGATCCTGGTGGACGAGACCCAGTGCGTGGCCGAGATGCTCGGGCTCACGCGCACGGCCGAGGCGCTGGTGATCTCGACCAAGGGCTGGCGCCTCTTGTGGCGCGGGCCGCTCGACGACCGCCTCGGCTACGGCGCGCAAAGAGACGCGGCCAGCCGTCAGTACCTGCGCGAGACGCTCGCGGCGTTGCTCACCGACGGTTCGCCGCCGTCCGATGCGCCACCGGTCAAGGGTTGCGCGCTCACCTTCCTGGAGCCGCGCGGCGGGAAAAACGTGGCCGAGCACGCGCTCAGCTACGTGTCCGACGCGGCGCCGATCCTCGCGCGGCGCTGCGTGAGCTGCCACGCGGACGGCGGCATCGGTCCGTGGTCGATGGACGGCTACGAGAAGGTGCGCGGCTGGAGCAAGATGATGCGCCAGGTGCTGCTCGAACGCCGCATGCCGCCCTGGTTCGCAGATCCGCTGCACGGGAGCTTCGTCGATGACATCGGGATCCCGCCCGAGGAGACGCGCGCACTCGTGCACTGGATCGAGAACGGTGCGCTGCGCGGCGAGGGCGAGGATCCGCTGGCGCGCGCCCGCGAGCCGGCGCCGGAGTGGCCGCTGGGTGAGCCCGACCTCGTGCTCGAGCTGCCCGAGCAAGAGATCCCCGCCACGGGCCTCGTGCCGTATCGCAAGGTCCCGATGCAGCTCGACCTGCCGGAAGAGCGCTGGGTGCGCGCGCTCGATCTGCGCCCGTCGAATCCCGTGGTCCTGCACCACGCCTTCGGGTTCATCCGCGGCGTGCAGGAGCTGGAGACGCTGAAGGACGAGCTCGACGAGTTCCCGGCGCCCATGCGGGTCGAGGCGGAGAAGTGGTTGGCGGAACACGGCGAGGAAGAGGACGCGGAGCTCCCGCCCGAGTGGCGCGAGCGCTTGGCCCGGCGCGCGTTCATCGGGCGCACCTACTTCGCGCGCTACTTTCCTGGGACGCGCTCGGCCGAGCAGCGCGAGGGTGGCAAGCGGCGTCTCCTGGACACGTTTCCGGCCGGGACGGGCAAGCGCTTGCCAGCGAACGCGGAGCTGCTGTTCGAGCTGCACTACACGTCGGTGGGCAAGCCCACGACCGACCGGCCGCGGCTCGGGATCTACTTCCATGACGCGAAACCCGAGCGTGAGCTGAAGGTCACCTCGGCCTTCACCCTCGAGGTCGGACTCGAGCCGCACCAGAGCGACGTAGAGGTCAGCGCCGAGCGGGTCTTCGACCAAGATTTCGTGCTGTACGCGGTGTCGCCGCACATGCACTACCGCGGGAGCTCGATGCGCTACACGGCGTTCCTGCCCGATGGGTCGAGCGAAGTCCTGATCAACGTGGCCGAGTACGTGTTCGACTGGCAAGCGCACTACACGCTGAAGGAGCCACGCGCCTTCCCGGCGGGCACGCGCATCATCTGCGACGCGGTCTACGACAACTCGGTGCGCAACGAGTACAACCCGAACCCGAACGCGAGGGTCCGCTTCGGGCCGCGCTCGCAGGACGAGATGTTCGTGGCGTACATGGTGTATGCCCTGCGGTAGCGGCGTGTGCCCTGCGGGTGGCGGCGTGTGCTCTGCAAGTGGCGGAGGCGGGACCGGGCGGAGCTCGCACAGCGGGACGGCCGATATACTCGCAAGGGTGCGGACTTCCGCACCCGCAATGACGACAGCATGAACCCGTTCCTCGCCATGGCGGGCCTGTTCCTGGTGGCCTGTTCCTGCTCGGAACCGAGCGCGGCCGCCGCGCTGCGTTCCGACTCGCCGACCCGGGACGTGATCGAGGTGGACGACTTCGCCTGCTTCGACCACACCGGGAAGTTCCAGCGCCTGTCGCGCAACTCGGACGCGAAGCTGGTCGTGCTCTACGTCTTCGCCAACGAGTGCCCGATCGTGCGCCAGCAGGCCGGCGGGCTGGTGGAGCTCAGCGCCGAGTTCGCGCCGCGCGGCGTGCGTTTCCTGTGCCTCGATTCGTCACCCCAGGATCGCCGCGCGAGCGTCGCCAAGGAGGCCGGTGAGCTCGGGCTCACCCTGCCGATCCTGATGGACGAGACGCAGTGCGTGGCCGAGATGCTCGGGCTGACGCGCACGGCCGAAGCGCTGGTGATCGAGAGCGCGAGCTGGAAGCTCCTGTGGCGCGGCCCGCTCGACGATCGACAGAACTACGGCGGCCAGCGCGACGCGGCGACGCGCTCTTGGCTGCGCGAGGCGCTCGAAGCCGCCCTCGCCGGCCAGCCTGCGCCGCCGGACGTGCCGCTGACCAAGGGCTGCGCGCTCACGTTCCTCGAGCCGCGCGCGAAGCACGAGGTCACGTACGTGCGCGACGTCGCGCCGATCCTCGCCCGCCGTTGCGTGCCCTGCCACCGCGAGGGCGGCATCGGGCCGTGGAAGATGGACGGCTACGAGAAGCTGCGCGGCTGGAGCGAGATGACGCGCGAGGTCGTGCTCGCGCGCATCATGCCGCCCTGGCACGCCGATCCAGCGCACGGCGACTTCCTGGAAGACATCGGGCTCGCGCCGGCCGAGGCGCGCGCGCTGGTGCACTGGGTCGAGCGTGGCGCACCGCGCGGAGAGGGTGAGGACCCGCTGGCCGGCAAGGTCGAGCCGTTCCCGGAGTGGCCGCTCGGCCAGCCCGACCTGATCGTGGACCTCGGGCTGCAAGAGATCCCGGCCACGGGCCGCATCCCCAACCGGGACATCTCGTGGGAGCTGAAGGACCATCTGAGCGATCGTTGGGTGCGCGCGCTCGACCTGCGCCCGTCGAACGCCGAGGTCTTGCACCACGCGTTCGCCTTCGTGCCGGGACAGCAGGAGCTCGACACAATGGTGGACCAGCTCGCGGAGTTGCCCAAGGCGTGGAAGGAAAAGGCCACCCAGTGGCTCGCGGAGAACCCGGACGCGAAGGAGCTGCCGCCCGAGTACTCCGAGGCACTCAAGCGCCGCGCCTTCCAGGGACGCACGTACTTCGCCAAGTACTTCCCTGGGCAGTTGGTGGAGGAGTATCCGCCGGGCACGGGCAAGCTGCTGCCGGCGAAGACCAAGCTCCTGATCGAGCTGCACTACACGACCACGGGCGCGCCCGCCACCGATCGGCCGCGGCTCGGGATCTACTTCCACGACTCGCAGCCAGAGCGCGAGATCAAGGTGGCTTCCACCTGGAACCGCAAGGTCGGGCTCCAGCCGCACCAGCGCCTGGAGGTGAGCGCCGAGCGCGCCTTCGACCATGGTCTGACGGTGTACGCGCTGTCGCCGCACATGCACTACCGCGGGCGCTCGATGCGCTTCACCGCCTTCCTGCCCGACGGCAAGAGCGAGATCCTGCTGGACGTGACCAACTACGTCTTCGACTGGCAGGCGAACTACACGCTGCGGAACCCGAAGCGCCTCCCCGCCGGCACGCGCATCGTTTGCGACGCGCTCTACGACAACAGCGCCCAGAACGAGCACAACCCCGACCCGAACGCGATCGTGCACTTCGGCTCGCGCACGGACGACGAGATGTTCGTCGGGTACATCGTGTACTCGAAGGAGTAGCGCCCGCGCTTCGCGGTGGCTCGCGCCTGGGTCGCGCGGGATAATCGACGCGCATGCGGACCTTGCAGCGGCTGGAGCGTTCGAGAGCGGAGTTCGGGGAGGTGGCCGCGGTCGAGAAGCTCGCGTGCCTGCGCACGCTCGAGCGCACCAGGCTCGCCAGCGCGGCGGCCGTGCAGCGGCTGCACGAGGCGCTGTGCTTCTTGCGCGCCTATCCCGACGACGCGGCCGTACTGGCGCAGGTGACGCGCATGCTGGAGGGCTTTGCACGCCGAGCGGATCTGCGCCGCCACGCCGCGCGGCTCGCCGACACGGGCATCGCCGGGACCGCCATCCGTTACCCCTTCTTCGCCGACACGGCGGCCTGGCTGGCCGAGCGCTTCCCGCGCGAGCTCGGGCTCGACTGGGAGGTGGTGGACGATGAACTCGAGCAGCGCCTGCTCGACCGGCTCGATCCGCTCGTGCACTACAGCGAGACGCCGGCGCTCGACGCTGCCGACTTCACCTTGCGGCAATGGCTGGCGCGGCTGAAGGGCCCGCACGAGAGCGAGGGCGCGTTCCTTGCGCGGCGCTTCGTCGCGCTCGACGCCGAGCCGTTCCTGCGCGAGGCCTACTACGACGAGCTCGGCCTGCCGCTCGTGCTCGCGCCGGGGCCGGGGACGCCTTCACGCACGCTGGCGCGCGCGCCGTTCGGCACGGACGAGCCGGTGTTCCAGCGCGGACCGCTACGTCACGGCCGGACCGACCTAGGCGTGGCCCTGGCGCGCCGGCCACGCGTGCGCGCGCTCTCGCGCGCGGAAGGCGCGTGCATGATCCAGCTCGCGCGCGAGGCGATGGTCACGCGCCAGCGCGACCTCGACGTGTTCGTCTACGGCGACCCGGACGACGTGCGCCGCGTCGAGTGCGGGGACGGGCTCGCCTTCGCGGTCATTGGCTTCCGGCCCGAGCGGCGACTGCTGCTCGAGGCCGTCTACGCCTTCCTCACGCTGAAGAACGGCGTGCCGATCGGCTATGTCCTGAACAGCGCGCTCTTCGGCTCGGCCGAGATCGCCTACAACGTGTTCGAGACCTTCCGCGGCGGCGAGGCGGCCCACGTGTACGGCTGGGTGCTCACCGTGGTGCGCCACCTGTTCGGCGTGGACTCGTTCACGATCTACCCCTACCAGCTCGGGCACGAGAACGAGGAGGGCCTGGCCTCGGGCGCCTGGTGGTTCTACCAGCGGCTCGGCTTCCGCCCGCGCGATCCGGGCGCGCTGCGCCTGATGCGAAGCGAGCTCGCGCGGCAGCGCCGCGACCCGCGGCACCGCTCCTCACGCGCCGTCTTGCGGCGCCTGGCTGCGCACAACATGTACTTCTCGCTCGGACGCACGCGGCAGGACGTGATCGGCGCGGTGGATCTTGGCGCGATCGGCCTGGCGACGAGCACGTACTTGGCGCGCCGCTTCGGATCCGAGCGCGAGCGCGGCGCGCGGGTGTGCGCGCGCGAGGCTGCGCACCGCTTCTTCGTTCGCTCCTTCGCCGGCTGGAGCGCGGGCGAGCGTTTGGCCTGGTCGCGCTGGGCGCCCGTGTTGCTCCTCATGCGCAACGTCGAGCGCTGGACAACCGCCGAGCGGCGCTCGGCCGTGCTCGCCGTGCGCGCCAAGGGCGGCCGGCGCGAGTCCGACTTCGTGCGCCGCTTCGACGCCCACCCGAAGCTACGCGCGGAGCTCTTGCGCTTGGCAAGCGGCTGAACGTGGCGGAGCGAGCTCAGAACGGCGACTGCGGAGACCACAGCGGGCCCGCGGGCGAGCCGCCGAAGCGGCGCTCGCCGTGGCTCGGCCCGCCGCTCGCTCCCGAGGAGTCCTGCACGACGTTCCCGACGCCTTCGTCGAAGTGGTAGAGCGCCGCGGTCGCGCCGTCCGGCGCGAAGGGCGCGCTCGGCACCGCGAAGCTGGTCGAGTAGCGCAGCGAGTTCGAGAGCCGCAGCTCGTCGAGCCAGCCCGAGAAGGACGGGTAGCTCGGGCCCGCGTCGTGCTTCTCCGCACCGAGCACGAGGTAGGGGTCGCTGTTCGTGCACGGGCCGCCGCAGAAGTTGCCCGGGACGCCGTCGTCGGGATACGAGACGTCGCCGTCCGGCCCGAGCGCTCCGCTCGCCTCCGCGTCGAGCGCGCCGTCCACGAAGATCTGCATGCGCCCGTCCGAGCGCCGGCGCTGCAGCGCGACGTGGTGCCAGGCGCCGTCGAGCACGCTGGTGCCGCCGACCAGCGCATGGTCGCCG
>JABFRZ010000636.1 GCA_013140785.1 Planctomycetota bacterium
GCATAGGGGGGCCGGCCTCCTGATCGCACAACTCCAGCGAGTCACTCGTTCGAGGTCGGTCGAAGGACGCCGCAGGAGCTCGAACGGGACTTCAGCCCCTAGACTGCTCGCCCACCTGTCCCCGGCAGCCCGCTCCGCCACCCATCCGCCACCCATGAGAACAGTCCCGTCGCGCGTCTGGCTCGCAACTCTTGCCCTGCTCGCAGCACCCGCTCCGAGCGCCCGCCCCGCGCTCTCAGTCCGGCCCGACGAGGGCATGTGGCTGCTCAACAAGCTGCCGCGCAAGCTGCTGAAGGAGACGTACGGCTTCGCGGCGAGCAGCGAGTGGGTCGAGCACATCCAGAAGTCGGCCGTGCGCATCTCGAGCGGCGGCTCGGGCTCGCTCGTCTCGGCCAAGGGCCTGGTGATGACGAACCACCACGTCGGCTCGGACATGCTCGACAAGCTCTCGACGGCCGAGCACAACTACCTCGAGCACGGCTTCTTCGCGCGCACGCTGGCCGAGGAGATCGCCTGCCCGGACATCGAGATGGACATCCTGTGGTCCATCGAGGACGTGAGCGCGCGCGTGAACGGCGCCGCCAGCGCCGCCAAGAGCTCGGCCGAGGCCAACGACGCGCGCCGGCGCGAGATGACGAAGATCGAGCAGGAGGCCGGCGAGCGCACCGGTCTGAAGTGCGAGATGGTCACGCTCTACCAGGGCGGCGCCTACCACCTCTACGGCTACAAGCGCTACACCGACGTGCGGCTCGTGATGGCGCCCGAGAAGGGCATCGCCTTCTTCGGCGGCGATCCCGACAACTTCGAGTTCCCGCGCTACGACCTCGACATGTGCTTCTTCCGCATCTACGCAGACGGGAAGCCGCTCGCGGCCGAGCACCACCTCGATTGGAGCGCGGACGGCACGAAGGCGAACGAGCTCGTGTTCGTGGCCGGCCACCCGGGCCGCACCGAGCGCCTGTTCACGGTCGCGCACCTCGAGTTCCTGCGCGACGTCGTCTACCCTTTGTCCTTGCGCGGCCTGTGGCGGCGCGAGGTGCAGCTCCACACCTTCTCGGGCCGCAGCGAGGAGAACCGCCGCATCGCCGAGAACGACCTGTTCGGCTACCAGAACAGTCGCAAGGCCCGCACCGGGATCTACCAGGGCCTGCAGGACCAGCGCCTGATGGACGGGAAGCGCGCGGCCGAGAAGAAGCTGCGCGACGCGGTGGCGGCGAACCCCGAGTGGCAGAAGCAGTGGGGCGATGCCTGGCAGAAGATCGAGGCGGCCGAGCAAGCCTACGCGACCTTCTACACGCGCTACGCCAGTCCCGGCGTCGGGCGCGTCGGTCTGGGCACGCTGTTCGGCGTGGCGCGCAACCTCGTGCGCTGTGCCGAGGAGAAGCCCAAGGAAAGCTCGGCGCGGCTGCGCGAGTACGGCGACTCGCGACTGCCTTCGCTCGAGCTCGGCCTGTTCTCGCCCGCGCCGGTGCACACCGCGCTCGAGATCGACTCGATGGCGAGCGCGCTGCAGCTCCTGGGCGAGCTGCTCGGCGGCAACGATCCGTCGGTCGTGAAGGCCCTGGACGGCCTGCCGCCTCGCCTGCGCGCCGAGCAGCTCGTGCTCGGCACGAAGCTCGCCGACGTGGCCGAGCGCCGGCGCCTCTACGAGGGTGGCAAGGCCGCGGTGGACGCGTGCAAGGATCCGCTGCTCGCGCTCGCGCGCCTGTTCGACGCCGAGAACCGCGCGCTGCGCAAGCGCTACGAGGACCAAGTCGAGGCGGTCGAGCGCGAGGCCTACGCCAAGATCGCGGCGGCGCAGTTCGCGGTGCTCGGCGACGAGATCTATCCCGACGCGACCTTCACGCTGCGCCTCGCCTTCGGGACGGTGAAGGGCTACAGCGAGAACGGCGAGGCCGTCGCGCCCTACACGGACTTCGCCGGCTTGTACGCGAAGAGCGCCGAGCGCAAGAACCGCGAGCCCTGGGAGTTGCCCGAGCGTTGGGTCGAGAAGAAGGCCGCGCTCGCGCTCGACACCGAGTACGACTTCGTCTCGGACTGCGACATCATCGGCGGCAACTCGGGCTCGCCGGTCGTGAACGCGAAGGGCGAGCTCGTGGGTCTGATCTTCGACGGCAACATCCAGAGCCTGGTGCTCGACATCGCCTACGAGGGCGAGCAGGCGCGCGCGGTCTCGGTGGATTCGCGCGCCATCGTCGAGTCCCTGCGCAAGGTGTACGACATGCCGGGGCTGGCGGACGAGATCACGGGCAAGACCGGGTCGTGATGGAAGCGACGTGGGGAAAACGGAGAGAGCGCACCGCGGAGACGCGGAGGGCGCGGAGGTGCGCGGAGCAACCCAGGACGAGAAGACGAGCGTGAAGAACGTGGAGAACAAGATGAGAAGAGCGGTCGTCGTTGTGGTGTCGGGGTTGCTGTCGTCGTGCGCGGCGGTGGAGGGAGGCGCGGCGAAGTCCGGCGGCGCGGGGCGTGCGGGCGCGGTCGAGGCGGCGTCGCGGGCGGGGACGCACCCGTTCGGGATCGAGGACATGCTGGCCATGGAGCGCATCGGCGATCCGCGGGTTTCGCCCGACGGGAGCGAGGTGCTGTTCAACCTGCGCACGACCGACCTAGTCGCCAACAAGGGCCGCACCGACCTGTGGCGCATCCGCCTCGACGGTTCGGGCCTCGCGCGCGTGACCGAGCACGAGGCCAGCGACGTGAACGGACGCTGGCTGCCGGACGGCTCGATCGTGTTCCTCTCCAGCCGATCGGGCTCGATGCAGGTCTGGCGCATCCCGGCCGGCGGGGGCGAGGCCGAGGCGCTCACCACGCTGCCGCTCGACGTCTCGAACCTGGCCGTGTTCCCGGACGGCAAGCGCTTGCTCTTCTCGCTGGACGTCTACCCCGAGCTCGCGACCCTGGCCGAGACGGCCGCGCGCGACGCCGCGGCCGAGGCGAATCCCGTCAAGGCGCGCGTCTACGAGTCGCTGCTCTTCCGCCACTGGGACGCGTGGGAGGACGCGAAGAGGAGCCACGTCTTCGTGTGGACGATCGGGGGCGGCGAGCCGCTCGACCTGATGCTCGGGATGGACGCGGACGCGCCCACGCACCCCTTCGGCGGCACGGAGGAGCTGGCGATCTCGCCCGACGGCACGGAGGTCTTGTTCGTGGCCAAGGACGACGGCCGCGCCAACGCCTGGACCACCAACCTCGACGTGTGGCGCGTGCCGGCCGACGGTTCGGCGCGGCCGACGCGCGTCTCGCTGGGGCACGGCCAGGACACCAGCCCGAGCTACTCGCCCGACGGCAAGACGATCGCGTGGCTCGCGATGGAACGCGCCGGCTACGAGGCCGATCGCCAGCGCATCGTGCTGCACGAGACCGCCACGGGCGGCGCGCGCGTCCTGACCGAGGCCTGGGATCGCTCGCCTTCGGAGTACGTCTGGTCCGCGGACGGCCGCACGCTCTTCGCCACGGCCGACAACCTCGGCAACCACTCGTTGTTCGCCATCGACGTCGCCAGCGGACGCGTGACGACGCTGGTCGAGAAGGGCACGAGCGCCTCGCCCGCGCCGGCCGGCGAGCGGCTCGTGTACGCCTTCGACAGCCTGCACTCCCCGGTCGAGCTGTGGACGGTGGGGGCGGCCGGCTCCGTCCCGAAGAGGCTCACGCGCATCAACGACGAGCGCGTCGCCGCCGCGCGCATGGGCGCCTACGAGCAGTTCTCGTTCGAGGGCGCGCAGGGCGACACGGTCCACGGCTATCTCGTGAAGCCGATCGACTTCGAACCCGGCCAGACCTACCCCGTCGCGTTCCTGATCCACGGCGGACCGCAGGGTTCCTTCGGCGATCACTTCCACTACCGCTGGAACCCCGAGGTCTACGCCGGCGCCGGCTACGCCGCGGTGATGATCGACTTCCACGGCTCGACCGGCTACGGCCAGGCCTTCAGCGACGCGATCCGCGGCGACTGGGGCGGCGCACCCTACGAGGACCTGATGAAGGGCCTCGACTTCGCGCTGGCGAAGTACCCGTTCCTCGACGCGAAGCGCGTGGGCGCGCTGGGCGCTTCCTACGGCGGCTACATGATCAACTGGATCGCGGGTCAGACCGAGCGCTTCCAGTGCCTCGTCAATCACGACGGCAACATCGACGAACGCATGGCCTACTTCGACACCGAGGAGCTGTGGTTCCCCGAGTGGGAGCACGGCACCCCCTGGGAGAATCCCGCGGGCTACGCCAAGCACAACCCGATCGACCACGTCGCGAAGTGGAAGACGCCCATGCTCGTGATCCACGGCGCGCTCGACTACCGCGTGGTGGACACGCAGGGCATGAGCACGTTCACCGCGCTGCAGCGGCGCGGCATCCCCTCGAAGTTCGTCAGCTTCCCCGACGAAAACCACTGGGTGCTGAAGCCTCTGAACAGCCGCTTCTGGCACGCGCAGGTGCTCGGCTGGCTCGACCAGTGGCTGAAGGGCGCGCAACCCGTCGCGGCCTCGGCCGCGCGCTGAGGAGGACGAACCCATGCGCACGCCTTCCGCCCTCGCACTCGCGCTTCTGCTCGTCGCGAGCGCCTGCGCCTCGTCGCGCCCGCCGTCGCGCTCCGGCCTCGAGCACCTGAACGCCGCCGGCCGCACGGACACGTTGCCCTTCAGCCACGGCGTGCTCGCCGGCGACTTCTACTTCGTCGCCGGCACGCTCGGCATCGATCCCGCGACCGGCAAGCCGCCCGCCGACGTCGAGCAGGAGGTGCGGCTCATGCTCGACGACGTGAAGACCAAGCTCGCGCTCGCCGGCCTCGGCCTGGACGATCTCGTCTCGGTGCAGGTCTACTGCCCCGACCTCGCGCTCTACGAGACCTTCAACCGCATCTACGCGAGCTACTTCACGCCTGGCGCCTTCCCCGCGCGCGCCTTCATCGGCTCCGGCCCGCTCCTGCGCGGCTGCCGCTTCGAGCTCCAGGGCACGGCCGCGAGGCGGTAGGCCGCCCGACGGGCTGTCTGGGGGGGGGGCGATTCGGCAACACAGCCGATTTTTATGGAATTCGGCTATATAGCCGAACATGCTGTCGAGGCATGGCAAGGCCCGCAAAGAAGTCCGTGTACATCGCGCTCACCGGGGACCTGGTCGCTTCGAAGGCCATGGACCCGGAGGAGCGCGCCGAGCTCCAGCGCCACGTACTCGTGAAGCTCAAGGAACGGAACCGAGCCCTGGATGGCGATTCCCTGGCAGCGCCGTTGACCCTGACGGCGGGGGACGAGATCCAGGGGCTGTTTCGCCACTCCGACCGCCTGGTCGAGACCATCCAGGAACTGACCGACTATCTGTTCGGCGTCGTGCCCATGGGTGAGACGGGATGGCGTCACTTTCCCTACCTCGTCTTCGGCGTGGGACGAGGTCATCTGACGACCGACTCCATCCCGGCGGCCCCGAAGCAGGCGTCCAACCCGGCGTTGCTGGATGGACCCGCGTTCCATCGCGCACGTGCCGCACTCGAGACCGCTCAGCGCACGCGCACATGGGCGAGCTTCCAGGGCTTCGGCACGCCAGAGGACGATGTCCTCAGTGCTCTCTTCTCGCTGATGGGGGCCGTTCGCTCCCGCTGGGGGCCCGAACAGGGCGCGACCTCCTACCGCGTTCGCCGACACGAACTCCAGAAGAGCCTCGCCAAGGAGCGCGGTGTCAGTGGGTCGGTCGTCAGCGAGAGCTTGAGCGCTGCGCATCACAAGACGCTCTTGGCCGGGGAAGAGGCCGCGCGAAAATTGCTCGCGAGACTGGAATCGCTCCGCGATGGGTGACTTTTCCGCGCAGGCTCCTCACGCACTCATCTGGGCCTTGTTCGTCGCCGGGCATCTGCTCGCCGACTTCGTCTTCCAGACGCGTGCGATGGTGGAGGGAAAGCGCAAGCAGCCGCGCTGGCTCCTCGCCCACGGTCTCGAGGTCCTGCTCGTGCAGGCGCTGGTCCTGCTCCCGTTCTGTCCAGGGTTGCGAGCCGTGCTGGCGCTCGTGCTGATCGCGCTCACGCACGTCGGGATCGACGCGCTCAAGGTGTGGACGGAGGAGCGTTTCGGCCGCAGGCTCCTGTGGTTCGTGCTGGACCAGCTCGCGCACCTCGCTGTGCTCGCCGCCGCCTGCGCCTGGATCACCGCCAGCGGCGTGGAGCTCTCCCGCTTCGCCCCGCCCTCGCTCGAGCGCCTGGCCTGGATCGTTGGCCTCTACGCCTTCAACGTGAACGGCGGCTCGGCGATCGTGTCGGCCGTGCTCGATGGCCTGCGCACGGGCACGAAGGTCTCCGGCGCCCGCGCCGGGCACGTGATCGGGATCCTCGAGCGCATGGCCATGCTGACCCTGGTCTGGCTCGGCGAGTGGAGCGCGCTCGGCTTCGTGCTCGCCGCCAAGTCCGTGGCGCGCTTCAAGGAGCTGGAGAACCGCGACTTCGCCGAGACCTACCTGGTCGGCACCCTGACGAGCTTCCTGGTGGCGGGCGCGAGCGGGCTCTTGCTGCGGGCCCTGCTCGGGTAGCCGAGGAATCGAACCGCCGGAAAGGCTCCCGGCGGCCCGACCGACGCGCCCCTCCTCGGTCGCGTCCCGCGGGTGCGAGCTCCGGCGGCCTCAACCAAAGGCGTGCGTGGTGTCGTCGCGCAGAGCGCGGTGGCCCTTCGCGGGATGGGCGGCTTCGGGCACGAGATCCTTCGCTCGCACGAAGACGGTGTCGAACAGCGAGGGCTCCGCGAGCGCGTCCCGGCGGCAGCGGACGCGGTGCCCGTGTCCGCTGCGGAAGCGCGCCGGCCGCGCATCGAAGAGTTCGAGCGGCGGGTGATGGCGCGAGAAGGAGAGCGCCATCCGCGCGATCCAGAGTGCGACGTGGCTGAGCATGGTTCGGTTCCTCGAAGGTGCCTGCGTTCTGTTCGCCCTCGCGGCACCTGCGAAAGGAAGGAGGGGCGGCGCTCGAGTGGCACGCGGAATTCGGGTGTTCCTGCGTGTCGAGGGCCGCAATCGGGCGCTGAGGCCCGGACCACAATCCTCGCGTCCCGTAGAATCTCGGCGAATCGCGTGGGTCGAGGGCTCTCGTCCTGATCAAGACAGGGGGAGCGATTCGCCTTCCCAGGAGAGGCCACACGGAGGACACGCCCATGACCAGCCGGATCCAAGCACTCGCCATCCTTGGCCTCGCAGCCGCTCTGCTCGCCTCCGGCTGCGGCGCGGGCACGGCGGGGATCGTGGCCGGCTCGAACGACAGCGGGGGCGGGGCCGCGCCGACGCTCACGGCCTTCCAGGTCGTGAACCCGAAGGTCTCGCCCGCGAACCTGCGCCTCGAGGCGAGCGCGGGCGTCACGGCCCAGCT
>JABFRZ010000284.1 GCA_013140785.1 Planctomycetota bacterium
GCTCTGCGCGGTCCTCTCGCGTGCCGGAGCCGCCCTCGAATCCCGTTGGATCCACCGCGCGCGCTAACGAGCCCGGGCCCGGGCGACTCTACCTCCCACGAGCGCGGCGAGGGCGGGTGGGGCTACTGCTCGAGGAACTTCTTGAGCGGTGAGCCGCCGTTGCGCCCGACGGCGGGTACCTCGACGAACCGGTCGAACGCCAGCCCGAGAATGCTGGGCACGAAGGTGTTGTCGCCGAGATGGCCGTTCGGCACGAACAGCTGCGGATGGTCGAATGGCGCGCACCGTGCACGTACCCGCTCATCGGTGAGCGACAAGAGCCAGGCCTCCACCGCGGCCATCTCCTCCTCGGTGTTGTTGAGCACATTGAGCCCCGCGATCACGAGCGAGCCGTCGGTCGATCGAGCCGGCACCGCATCGCCGCCCCGGCTGTAGAACTGCAGGATCTCGCGCAGCGTGCGGAAGCCGCCGGTGTGGAAGTACGGCGCGGTCAGCTCGACGTTGCGCAGGCCCGGCACCTTGAAGGCGCCGTCCACCGCGATCGGCTCCGGCGGCGGCGGGATCAGCAGACGCACCGAGGAGAGCGGCACGCCGAAGGGGTCGTTCCCGCCCACACCGCGGTCCTCGAGCGTCCACAGCACGCCGATGTTGTTGAACCCGCGGTCCAGCGCCTGTCCTTCACGGATGCGAGTGGGACTCTGGCGCACGCGCCGCACGGAGGCGCCGGTCAGCTCGGCGTTCTCATGGCAGTTGATGCAGCGCCCGCGGGTCTGGCTGCGGAACAGATCGACGCCCAGGATCGCCGGGGCACCGATGGCGCTCGGGTCGCCGTCCATGAATCGGTCGTAGGGCGAGTCATTGGCCACGAGCGTGGCCTCGTACAGTTGCACGGCCAGGCCGAAGAAGAGCGCGAAGTTGTGCTGCATGAGCGTGTACTCGCGCGTGCTCGGGTCGTGGTCGAAGCCGGACACGACGGTCACCGTGCCGTCCGCTCCAACCCGGATGCGCCGCAACGAGTCCCACCACTGCGGGTGGAAGGCCGCCCGGACGAGCGCGTCGTAGGTCGTGGCGAGGCCCGGGAACGGCCGGCGCGAGAGGGTGCCCAGCACGTTGTCCTCCTGGTGTACGCACTGGAGGCCCAGCGGACGCAGGCCGGGCAACGGGAACCCGAACTCACGCGTGCCGCCCAGGAGCTTCTGGCCGAGGTCGGGGAACGTCCGGCCTGCTGCGGACATCTCCGTGTTGGAGAGCACGGGCATCACCGCTTGCGAGGCCAAGCTCGAGTCCTCGAGCCGCACCGCGACGGCCAGCGGCGCAAGCGGATTGTCGGCACGAAGGGGAACCCCGTGATGCCCCTGAACACCGTGTTGAACACGCCCTGCGAGGAGACCACGTCGTTCGACGGGAAGAGCGGGAAGTCCGCGGCCGTGACCTTGTAGTTCGGACCGTGGCCGCCATCGAACGTGGTGTCGGAGAACGGGCTGCCGTCGCCATGCACCCGCACCAGGCCGGGCGAGAGCTGGTTGCGTGAGCGACTGTCCGCTCCGGCGTTGAAGTGGCAGGTGGCGCAGGCGGTAACGCCATCGCTGCCGACCTGCATCTCCCAGAAGAGCGCCTTACCGAGGGCGATCGCGGCGGTCCGGTCCTTGACGAAGTCGCCGAGGTTGACGGGCTCGGGCACGGGCACGGTTTTCAGCGACGGGGGCCGGACGGGGTCCTGCGCGAGCGCATTCGGGGTGAACAGGGAGCAGACGAGCGCGATCGTGACGACGGCGAAGGTTCGGTTTTGCATTGTGGGGCTCCGGATCCAGGCTCAAACCGGGCCGCTGCCTCGCCGGAAAACTCAAAAAAACAGGGCCCCAGTACCGCGTCACCCCTGCGGCCGGGCGCCGAGCAGACCTACGTCTTCAGGGCGAGAGGCTGCGGGCGGGACGGAGCCCGAGGTTGTCGTTGGCGTAGTCGTGCACGCCGACGAAGCGGAACGCGGAGCGCGCGTAGACGGCCGGGCTGGCGAAGCTGCCACCGCGGAGAACGACGTTCAGACCGCTCCCCAGGCTTTCCCCGTCCCCCGGTCGAACTCGCTTCCCGTAGACGCCATACGGGTCCTTGCACCACTCGAAGACGTTTCCGTGCACGTCGTGCAGACCGAAGGCATTGGCGCGATACGAGCCGACCTCGCCGTGCAACGTCTCTCCGTCGTCGAGCCAGGTCTCCCACGTGCTCCAGGTGTCGAAGCCGTGAAATCTGCCGTAGGAGTCCGCCAGGTTGGCCACATCCTGCAGGCTCTCCATCGCGTCCCCTGACGAGAAGGGGCCGCTGGTCTCCGCGCGGCAGGCGTACTCCCACTGGGCTTCGGTCGGCATGGCGAGGCGCAAGCGCGTCAACTCCGCGTTGCAGTCCTCCCAGCTCACCTGCTCCACCGGGTGCAGCCCGCTCCAGACCCGGTGGATCTTGCTCCAGAACTCGACGTTGCGCGTTCCGTCGTGCACGCTCGGGTTCTTGCCCGTCAACCGCAGCCATTGCGCTTGCGTCATCTCGTACTTCGACAGGAAGAACGGCGCCAGCGTCACCTCGTGCACGGGACCCTCGTGGTCCAACGCGTGCGGGTCGAAGTTCGGACCGTTCGGATCGTTCCTCTGGGCACCCATCTGAAAGGTGTCCCCGGGCAGCAACACGAAGACCAGTCCCGTCTCCTCACGCAGCACGAGCTTCCCATCGGCACCACGCTGGGGAGGCTCCCCGGTCTGCAGGTGCGCGAATTCCCAGGCTCCCGAGGCGGGGTCACGGCCGATCGGGAGCAGCCCGAGCTGCGGCAGGAACGCGAGCCCGTCGTACAGCGGGCATTCGGACTTGTCGCGGATCGAGGCGAGGGCTCGAGACCATCGCGCGGCAGCCTCCGGCCCGCTCACGCTCCGCTCCACGATCGTCCGTGCGAACTCGAGGCGCTTCCTCACGCCCCAGCCGTGCCCGGGAGAGACCCCGGAGGAGAACAGCCCGGTCTCCGGATCGCTGAAGGCCTCCGAGCCGTCGACGAGCTTCTCGAGCTGGTTGTACCACCACCGGTCCTGCATGTCCGCGAAGGCCAGCTCGGGACGCTTCGCGATCTCGGCCTCGAGCTCCGCCACGCGCGCATCGAGCTCGGCGACGCGCTGCTCCTCGTCCTCCAGATTCTCCGGGCTGATCTGCTCCTCGATCGATGCCTGCAACTGCTCGAGGCTCCGCTGGAACTCCCGTGCCCGTTCCGCACCCGCCTCCTCCAGGGCTCGCTCCTCCTCGGCCATGGCCTCGTCGAAGCGACCGTTCGCGAAGAGTGCCCAGGCCAGCGTGTCGCGGATCGAGGCCCGCTCGTGCGGGACGAGGGGCCCGGCAAACTCCACGGCGCGGCGCGCGAGGAAGAGACCCTTCGCCTCTTCGCCATGGTCTGTCCTGCGGGGATCGATCAGGGGCCGGGCGAGTGCGTCGAGCCCCGCGGCCGTTCGAGGGAGACCTGCGACATCGCCCCCTGCTTCCTCGCGAGACGGATCCTGCACGGCCTCCACCGAGGTCAGCACGGTCTGCATCCTCTTCAGATAGGCGAGCTCTCGCTGGGCCTTCTTCAGCTCGCCGAGCCGCGGGTGCTGCGCCCGGCGCGCGCCTTCCTGCTCCGCGGTCCAGGGGACGCATCTCGCGCGCAGCTCGGCCAGCTTCGCCTCGTGCCCGGGGAGCTCATCGACGAGCTCCTGCGCGCGCGCCAGCCAGTCCGTGTAGGCGGGAACCAGCTCCTGCTGCGCCGGCCAGAGCCGATCCGCATCCGCGCCGAGGTCGTCGAGTTTCTGCAGGGCCGAGAGCCTCAATACGTCCGCCTCGTTCTTCTGCGCGACCTCAGCGTTGTCCAGGGCCAGCTTGGCGTTGCGATCCGACTGGGCTCGCAGGAACAGGCTCGCGACCAGCCCGGAGAGGAGCGCCAGCACCGCCGCCGCGCTCGACGCTGCCAGCCCGTTGTTGCGCCGGACCCACTTCTTCGCCTCCGCCCACGCGCCCGTCTCGTACGCTCGCACCACGCGGCGCTCGAGGAAGGCGCGCAAGTCATCGGCCATGTCCAGCATGCCGGGGTAGCGATCCCGAGGATCGCGCGCCATCGCACGCTCGCAGATCGCCATCAACTCGGCCGGGAGATTCGCTCGCAGTTCGTGCAGAGGCCGCGGTGGACCCTGCACTAGACGCGTGAGCACCGTGCGGCCGTCGACGCTCGTCCCCGCCGGGACGTAGGGCATCTCGCCCGCCAACAGGTGATAGAGCATGGCCCCGACCGAATACACGTCGGAGCGGGCACCGAGCTCGGCCATGCGCCCTTGCGCTTGTTCGGGCGACATGTAGCACGGCGTGCCCAGCACTTCGCCGTCCATGGTGACGATCGGAGACTCGACGTTTCCTGGCTCGGCGGCGCCACGCGCGCGCGACTCGCCCGTGGCGCCGGACTGATCTCGCAAGCGGAGATCGTGCGCATCGGCGTGACCGACTACGCGCGCCAAGCCCCAGTCCATCACGTACACCTCGCCGAACTCGCCCACCATCACGTTCGACGGCTTCAGGTCGCGGTGGAGGACGCCCTTGTCGTGTGCGTATGCCATCGCCTCGCACACCTTGAGGAACACCGACAGGGCGCGGGTCCGGCTCCAACCCTCCTCGTTCGCGTTCGCGAGCTCCACGATCCGCCGCAGATCGCGCCCGTGCACGAGCCGCATGGCGAAGTAGGCGCGACCCGACGGGTCTCGCCCGGCTTCGTGGACGGGCACGATGCCGGGGTGGTCGAGACGGGCGGTGACGCGCGCTTCCTCCAGAAAACGGTGCACGAAGCGCGGCTCGTGCGCGAGCTCCTCGCGCAACATCTTGAGAGCCACAGCACGCGTGAGAGCGCGGTCGAACGCCCTGACGATGATCCCCATCCCGCCGCGCGCGATCTCGCCCTGCAGCTCGTAGCCCTGTCGCTCGGCGTGAGCCTCGACTCTGGCCGCCGTGCTCGCGCGCTGCGCGTTCCCGGACGAGGAGTCGCGCGTCCTGAACGCCGCGCGCAGAGCGCCCGCGGCGTCGAGATCGGGGAACGGCTCCTGGTTGTCCGCGCCCTCGTTCATGACGGATGGGCGGCCATGCGCTAGCCCAGCAACGTCAGGAGCTCGCGGCACTCGCGCTCGACGAGCTCCGGAGCCTCAGGATGATGAAACGCGACCACGCTCCGTAGCGCTTCCTTGAACTCGCGCTTGGCCCGAGCGGCTTCCTTGTGGAGCAGTTCGGCATCGACGCCCCAGCGCTCGGCGATCTTGGGGATCGAGAGCTCCTGGTCGAACAGGAGGCGCAGGAGCTCGAAGCGCCGCGTGGCGTCCTCACCCTGCGAGCGGGCTAGATCCTCTTGCAGGTCCAGCGCTTCGCGCATGATCGATGCGGCCCAAGCGCGGTCGAAGACGCGCGAGAGCGCTTCCTCGGACGAGGGCTTCTCCTCGGCGCGAAAGCTCTCGCTCCCGGGCCGATCCAGCCTGCGCGCGCGCGCGTGCTCGATGCGCAGCGCCATGTTGCGCACGACCGCGTACAGCAGCGGGCGAAAGGCCTCCTGGCGTCCGGGACGGAGGTTCTCGAGCACGCCCTGCTCGCGCAGGAACGCGACGAACACGTCTTGCACCGCGTCCTCTAGCTCCTCGGCCGCGAGCCGGCCGGACCAGCGCGCATGCAAGTAGGCGCGCACCACCGGCAGATAGCGACGACCGAATTCCTCGCGCGCCGCGCCGTCTCCGGCTGCGGCGTGCTCGACCAGCGTCCAGCAGGTGCTCTCCGGTCCGTGCACGTCCAATCAGGGTAGCAGGCCGCACGCGCGCCGAGCTGGAGTGAGCTTGCGAAGAACCGCAGTCGGCTACTTCGCCAGCGCCGCCTCGGCTTCGCGGCGCCAGAGCATCATGTCGGAGCGCTCCCAGGCCGCGGGATTGCCGCCGGTCTGAGCGTTCCACTCGACCATGCCGCGCGCGTAGCACTCCCGGGCCGCGTCCTCGCGACCGACGTGGGCGTAGATCAGCGCGCGCATGAAGATCAGGGCGCCCGGCGACAGGAAGGACAGCGACGGCGTGCTGTAGTGATCGGCGAGCGCGGTCTGCGCCCCGGACCAGTCCCCGCTGCGGATCCGCGCGAGCGTCTCGAGCACGAACACCCAGTCGGCGTCCATGAACAAGGCCGGCCGTCCTTCGAGCGTGCGCAGGACGAGCTCCGGGTCGCGCTGCGCCGGATCGGGGTGCTCGAGCAGACCGAACCCGTAGGTGCCGGCGATGTCCCGGTCGCCCGTGCGCGCGAGGGCCTCGGCCACCTGTGCGCGCGTCGCTTGCCCAAGGTAGAAGCGCAGCACCAGCTCGTCCGAGCGCCAGTTCGCCACCTCCCGGAGCGCGAGTGCGCGCGAAACGCTGGCGAGCGCACCCGCATGGTCGCCGAGCTGGAGCTGGGCCATGGCCAGGGCGTAGTGGGCATCCGCGTTGGACGGATCCGCGGCGACGCACGCGCGGCCCGCGCCCTCGGAATCGGTGGAGCGCCCGAGGAACAGCAGCGATTCGGCCACGCGTGCACGCGCGCTGATGTTGTCGGGCCGCAGGCTGAGCGCGGCGATCCGACAAGCCAGGGAGGCCTGATGTCGCCCCGCATCCTGGTAGATGTTGCCGCCGACCCACTGCAGCACGAAGTCGCCCGGATAGAGGTGCAGCGCCTGGTCGTACATGCGGTAGACGTCGGGCCGCCGTTCAGGGAATCGATCCCAGAGCGTCGCGGAGAGCACCCAGATCGACCCCGGCGCGAGCTTCGCCAGGTTCTCGGGCGCGGAGAGCTCGAGCATCGCCGCGAGGTCGTTCGCGTAGATGGCCTCGCGCATGCGCCGGCGCTCGGGGTCCTCGTCGAGGTCCATGGCGAGGTAGAAGAGGTTCTTCGCCACTTCGGAGTTCGGGCCGAGCACTTTGCGCCGCACGCGACCCCAGTCGTCGAGCGCCAGCGCGACCTCTTCGGCGATGTCGCGCTCGCGGATGCGCTCGAGCGCCGGTACGAGGTCGGCCGCCTCGAGGTCGACGCCGTAGTCGTGAAAGGCCTGCGCGAAGGCCTTGTCGAACTCGGCCTCGCGCTTGGTGTTGCCGATCGTCTCGATCTGCTCGAGCCGCAGGTCCACGAGGCGCGCGCGCAGAGCCTCGTCCTGCCGCAAGAGCTCGCGCTCGCGCTCGGCCTCGCCCACGGCGAGCTCGGCCTGGCCCACGAAGCGCTGCGCGCGCTCGCGCAAGGCCGCGTCCTCATCG
>JABFRZ010000015.1 GCA_013140785.1 Planctomycetota bacterium
GGTGCGAGGCGCCGACGCCGCGCCCCGTCTCGGCGTGGAAGTACTCGTGGAACAGCACGAGCTCGCGCCAGTGCGGGTCGTCGCGGTAGCGCGGGTCGCCGCCGTGACAAGGGCGCGCGCCGCTCGCGTCCGGCAGGAACGGACGGGCGAGACGAGTGGAGAGCTCGCGCGCAACGGCGTCGAGGGTCATCTTGTTGCCCGACCCGGTGGGACACTCGACCTCCAGGCTGTCGCCGTAGAAGTGCGCGTAGCGCTCGAGCGCCTCCACCAACAAGAAGTTGATCGGGAGCCAGACCGGACCGCGCCAGTTCGAGTTGCCGCCGAAGAGCGCGCTGTCGCCCTCGCCCGGAGCGTAGTCCACGCGGTACTCGCGGCCTTCGAGGGTCAGCACGTAGGGCTCCTGCTCGTGCACACGCGAGAGCGAGCGGATGCCGAAGGGCGAGAGGAACTCCTTTTCGTCGAGCAGGCGCGCGAGCACGCGTTCGAGGCGCGCGCGCGAGGGGATCGAGAGCAGCTGGTGGTCGTGGCAGTTGCGGCACTCGACGTAACCGATGTGACGCGCGAGGTCGGCGCGGTTCTGCAGGAACCACTGCATGCGCTTCTTGAAGCCCGGCAGCGCCTCGATCGTCTCCTTCTCGAGGATCTCGGCCGCGATCAGCGGGATGAGCCCGACCAGCGAGCGCACGCGCAGCGGGGTCGTGAGGTTCCCGAGGTGCATCTGGTCGTAGTAGAAGCCGTCTTGCTCGTCCCACAGGCCCGTGCCGCCGAGCGTGTTCATGGCGTCCACGATGGACACGTAGTGCTCGAAGAACTTCGAGGCCAGGTCCTCGTAGCTCTTGTCGTGGCGCGCGAGCTCGAGCGCGATCGACAGCATCGTGCCGCAATAGAAGGCCATCCAGGCCGTGCCGTCGGCCTGATCGAGCGTGCCACCCGAGGGCAGCGGCGCCGAGCGGTCGAACACGCCGATGTTGTCGAGCCCGAGGAAGCCGCCCGCGAAGATGTGCTTGCCGCTCTTGTCCTTGCGGTTGACCCACCAATTGAAGTTGAGCAGCAGTTTGTGGAAGACCTTCTTCAGGAAGTCCACGTCGCGCGCGCCGCTCTTGCCCGACTTCTTGTAGACGCGCCAGGCGGCCCAGGCGTGCACGGGCGGGTTCACGTCGGAGAGCGCCCACTCGTAGGCCGGGATCTGGCCGTTCGGGTGCATGTACCACTCGCGCAGGAAGAGCTCGAGCTGCGACTTCGCGAAGTCGGTGTCGATGCGCGCGAAGGGCAGCATGTGGAAGGCGAGATCCCAGGCCGCGTACCAGGGGTACTCCCACTTGTCCGGCATCGAGATCACGTCGCGGTTGTAGAGGTGCGACCAGTCGACGTTGCGGCCGCTCTTGCGCTCGGGCGGCGGCGTGGGCTGTGAGGGGTCGCCCTCGACCCAGTGCGGCACGACGTAGTGATAGAACTGCTTCGACCACAGGAGCCCGGCGTAGGCCTGGCGCGACACGCGCCGTTCTTCCGTCGTCAGAGTTGCGGGGATGCGCTCGGCGTAGAACTCGTCGGCTTCGTCCAGGCGCGCGCGGAAGGTCGCGTCGAAATCGGGCCCGAAGCGCGCCTTCGCCGGCGCGCTCGGCGCGCCCGCCGCGGAGAGGCGCAGCCGCAGAGTCGTGCTCGCGCCCGCCGCGAGTTTCAGGCGATACCAGGCCGCCGCCTTGGTGCCGGTGCGCGCGGGATTCACGGCCTCGCGCTTGCCGGCGATCACGAGCTCGTGGAAGGCGTCCTTCACGAACGGGTGCGCGTTCGGTGAGTTCCACAGGCGCTCGCTGTTGGTCTCGTTGTCGGTGAACACGAGCTCGGGGCGGGCGCCCACGGGCGCGTGCTCGAGCGCGAGTTCGTAGGTCCCGAGCTCGTGCTGCTCGGCCACCAGCTCGCTCGCCCCCGCGCTCTGGCGACCCTCGCGGATCACGGGCTTCGGTCCGTGCTCCTCGCTCGTGCGACCCCAGCCCCAGTGGTTGCGGAACCACAACGTGGGCAGCAGCTCGAGCTCGGCCGCCTGCGGGCCGCGGTTCGAGACCGTGACGCGGATCAAGAGATCCTCTGGGTGGGCCTTGGCGTACTCGACCTGCACGTCGAAGTAGCGACCCTCGTCGAAGACGCCCGTGTCGGCCAGCTCGTACTCGGGCTCGTGCTTGCCGCGGCGCGCGTTCTCTTGCACCAGCGCCTGGTAGGGGAACTCGCGCTGCGGGTACTTGTAGAGCGCCTTCGCGTAGGAGTACGTCGGCGTCGCGTCGAGGTAGTAGTAGAGCTCCTTGACGTCCTCGCCGTGGTTGCCCTGCGGCCCGGTCAGGCCGAACAGGCGCTCTTTCAGGATCGGATCCTTGCCGTTCCACAGCGCCAGGCCGAAGCACAGCCGGCACTGGCGGTCGGTGATCCCGAGCAAGCCGTCCTCGCCCCAGCGATAGGCGCGGCTGCGCGCGTGCTCGTGCGGGAAGTGCTCCCAGGCCGCGCCGTCGGGCGAGTAATCCTCGCGCACCGTGCCCCACTGTCGTTCCGAGAGGTACGGACCCCAGCGCTTCCAGTTGCTCGTGCGCGCGGCGTCCTCGGCCAGGCGGCGCGCTTCGATGGTCGGCTTGGCGGTCGTCATGAGGTCAGGCCTCTAGGAGGTGCGGCGTCGGCGCCGCAGAAGATGCAGCGGTAGGGATTGTCGTGATGGAGCTTGGCGCAGTGTACGGGTGGCATGCGTCGCGAGCGCGTGTACAGGAGCGCGGCCGCGCCCATGCCGAGGAGCGGCGCCGTCAGGTAGACCCAGAAGTCCATCCAGGAGCTGGCGCAGAAAGCCGAGCCGAAGCTGCGCGCGGGGTTCATGCTCATCCCGGACAGCGGCGCCTCGAAGGTGATGTAGAGCGCCACCAGGGCCCCGGCAAATAGGCCGGTGTAGTTTGCGATTCGCGGCGAGCTCGAAACGCGCAGCACGACCGACATGAGCACGAGCGAGATCGCGAACTCGGCCAGGAACGCAGGCGCGACCCCGCGCGCGCCCGGCTGCGTGACCACGTAGTTCACGCTCGGCTCCGCGAGCAGCCGCCCGAAGACGAGCGTGGCGAGCCCCATGCCTGCTGCTCCGCCCATGAACTGCGCCGCCACGTAGCAGCTCGCGTCGCGCGCGCGCACCTTGCCGAGGTGCAGGTAGGTCAGCGTCACGGCCGGGTTCATGTGCGCACCCGAGCGCTTCCCGAGCGGCGAGTAGATCAGCGCAATCGCAGTCAGGCCCATCGCGACGCCCATCAGCGCGCGCCGCGCGAACGGCTCGCCGAGCGCCGCGCGCACGGGCGAGCCCGGGTGCTCCAGCAGAAGCCCGAACGAACTCGCCGAAAGCATGAACAGGCCGAGCAGCACGGCCTCGCTCAGGTACTCGGGCCAGTTCTGGCGCAGGGTGTGGAACACGGCAGGACGGCTCGTTGGGTGCGAAGAATGCCGGCCAGTTTCATCAATCTCTGCTTGGCGGGGCGGGCACGCATGTCCGCGCTTCACGTGTGAAGCTCACGGCAGGCGGCAGTAACACCAGGGCCACGCGGGCGGGCCAGGCCTCGGCGAAGAGTCCGAGGAGCCACGGGCTTCGCGGCGGCCCGCTGGGAGTCGTCGCAACCCTGGTAGCGCGGGTCCCACCGCGGTAGCGTGCGGAGGCCGAGAGGCGTCCATTGCTCGCGTTCGAGCGTGTCCACGATGCGCGCGCGCGTTCGCTCGAAACGATCGTGGGCGAGGCCGTCCACGGCCAGCGCTCGGTGTGGGCGCAGGCTCGTAGCGCACGTCGCATCCTCCTGTTCCCTCACGTCCAGTCCCCTCGCTCCCTCTGATTCTTCGCCACATGACTCCCTCCGCGCCCAAATACGTCGTCCCCTCCGACGGCGCGCCGATCACCATCCAAAACGGCGCCCTGCATGTCCCGGACAAGCCCATCCTGCCCTTCATCGAAGGCGACGGGACGGGCCCCGACATCTGGCGCGCGACGCGGCGGGTGCTCGAGGCTGCCGTCGACAAGGCGTACGGCTCCCGCCGTGGCTTGCGCTGGATGGAGGTCTACGCCGGCGGCAAGTCGTTCGATCTGTTCGGCAGCTGGTTGCCGGACGGGACGCTGGATGCGTTCCGGACGTACATGGTTGGCATCAAGGGGCCACTCACGACGCCGGTCGGCGGAGGCATCCGCTCGCTCAACGTGGCCCTGCGTCAGATCCTGGACCTGTACGTGTGCCTGCGGCCCGTGCGCTGGTTCCAGGGCGTGCCTTCGCCCACGCGCAGACCAGAGGACGTCGACATGGTGATCTTCCGCGAGAACACGGAGGACATCTACGCCGGCATCGAGTTCCAGGAGGGCAGCGAGACGAACGCGCGCTTCATGAAACTGTTGAAGGAGGCCTTCCCCCAGGAGTTCCAGAAGATCCGCTTCCCCGAGACGTCCGGCATCGGACTGAAGCCCATCTCCCGGGAGGGCAGCGAGCGCCTCATCCGCGCGGCGCTCCGCTACGCCGTGGTTCAGAAGCGCAAGAGCGTCACTCTGGTCCACAAGGGCAACATCATGAAGTTCACCGAGGGCGCATTCCGGAACTGGGGCTATGCCCTGGCCGAGCGCGAGTTCGGCGACGTGACCTACACCTGGGAGAAGTGGGAGCGCACCAAAGCTCAGAGGGGCGAGGAGGCGGCCAACGCCGAGCAGGCGGCGGCCCTGGCCGCGGGCAGAGTGCTCGTGAAGGACGCAATCGCCGACATCACGTTGCAGCAGATCCTCACGCGCCCGCGCGAGTTCGACGTGATCGCCACCATGAACCTGAACGGCGACTACTTGTCCGACGCCCTTGCAGCCCAGGTCGGCGGGATCGGCATCGCGCCCGGAGGCAACATCAACTACGTCACGGGCCACGCCATCTTCGAGGCCACGCACGGCACCGCGCCCAAGTACGCGAACCTCGACAAGGTCAACCCAGGCTCCCTCGTGCTCTCGGGCGAGATGATGCTGCGCTACTTGGGCTGGAGCGAGGCCGCCGATCTGGTCGTCAAGGGCATGGACGGGGCCATTGCTGACAAGATCGTGACGTACGATTTTGCGCGCCTGATGGAGCACGCGCGCGAGGTCAAGTGCAGCGAGTTCGCGAACGCCGTCGTCGAGCACATGTAGCCGGGAATGCGTCCGCTCGTTTCCTTGGCCCGCACCGGCGCCCAGGCGATCCTGGCGGCCTACGAGTCCTACCGGCGCGAGTTCCAGCGGATCACAGCTCAGGCGCGGACGCGCTTCGAGAAGCGCGACTGGCAAGGTGGCCAGCGTGACGCAGCCGAGCGTCTCGCGCTGTACCAGACGTTCGTCGAGACCGTGGTCGCGGAGCTGGAGCAGCTGCTCGGCGAGCAGCTCAAGGATGCGGTGGCCTGGCGCACGATGAAGGCGGACTTCTCCGAGGCCGTCACCGGCATTTCGGACGTCGAGCTCGCCGAGACGTTCTTCAACTCCGTGACGCGCCGGGTTTTCGCCTCGGTCGGCGTGGACCCCGACATGGAGTTCGTGGACCTGGACATACGGCGCGATCGTTACGGTCCCGGATCGACGATCCACCGCCGCCACGCTCGCCGCTCGAGGACGCGCGACATGGTGATCGAAGCGCTTTCTCCGCACGCCTTCTCCGCGCCCTTTCGCGACCTCGAGGGCGATGCCGACTGGGTTGCGGCCGAGATGGACGCCGCTTGGGAGGGCGCCGGAAAGCGCTTTCCGATCGATGCGCTCGACCTGATCGAGGCGGTCTTCTACCGCGGCAGCGGCGCATACCTCGTCGGCCGCCTGCGCGGAGGGGACGCGACCCTCCCGCTCGTGCTGGTGCTCTTGCACGCCGACGAAGGTCTCGAAGTGGACGCAGCGCTGCTCACGGAGCGCGAGGTGAGCATCGTGTTCAGCTTCACACGCTCGCACTTCCTCGTGGCGGTCGAGCATCCCGCCGACGTTGTCCGTTTCCTGCACTCCATCATCCCGAAGAAGCCGCTCGCGGAGCTGTACATCTCCCTCGGCTTCCCCAAGCACGGCAAGACGGAGATGTACCGCGACCTGCTGGGACACATGCAGCGCTCGATGGACCTCTTCGATCACGCACGCGGCGAGGTCGGGATGGTGATGATCGTCTTCGACATGCGCTCGTACGACTACGTGTTCAAGGTCATCCGCGACCGCTTCGCGGAGCCCAAGACCAACACGCGCGCGGACGTCGAGCGCCGCTACAGGCTCGTCTTCCAGCACGATCGTGCTGGGCGTCTGATCGAGGCCCAGGAGTTCGAGCACCTGACTTTCGAGCGCCGACGCTTCTCGCCGGCGCTGCTCGAGGAGCTCGCCACGGGCGCAACCCGCTCGGTGACGGTCGCTGGCGAGGAGGTCCACATCCGTCATCTCTACGTGGAGCGGCGCGTCCAGCCCCTCAACCTGTTCCTGCGCGAGGCCAGCGCCGAGGCCGCCGCGCGAGTCGTGGTGGACTACGGGCAGGCGATCCGCGACCTGGCCACGACGAACATCTTCCCGGGCGACCTGCTGCTCAAGAACTTCGGCGTGACCCGCCACGGCCGCGTCACCTTCTACGATTACGACGAGCTCTCGCTGGTCACCGAGTGCGAGTTCCGCGACCTGCCCGCGACGCAAGATCCGGACGAGGAGATGGCGGCCGAGCCGTGGTTCTACGTGGGCGAGCACGACGTCTTCCCCGAGGAGTTCCTGCCTTTCCTGGGACTCAGGGACGAGCTTCGCCGCGTCTTCCTGGAAGCGCACGGCGAGATCCTGACCGCCGCCTTCTGGCGCAAACTCAAGGACCGCCACAGCGCCGGCGAGGTGCTCGACGTGCTCCCCTACCCGGCCGCGAAACGGCTCGGTCGTCGCTGAGAGCTCCGATCGAGTGGGAGCCCCGTGTCGTCGAATGGGCTCGTCGCAGCGATGCCGAGCGAGGTCGCGCTCCCACCGTCGCTCATGCGACGGGAGAGCCGCGCGTCTTCGACGCAGGCAGGGATGCGGGCGCGAGCACGCGCTCTTCCAGCCGGAGTAGCTCGCCCAGCGACCAGGCCTGGAACGGACAGCCGCCGGGCACATGTGGCGCGTCGCCGTCGGCCACCTCGCTGACGTGTCCGAGGCCGGCGTGGTTCAAGTGCGCGAGGAGCGGCGCGACGAAGCGCGCACGCGCGGTCGCCTTGGCCGCGGCGCTCGCGCCCTGCACGCGCACCCAGGCTTCGACGAAGGGTCCGAGCAGCCAGGGCCACACGGTGCCCTGATG
>JABFRZ010000482.1 GCA_013140785.1 Planctomycetota bacterium
CCAGGCGCGTCACGGCCTGCACGGCGTCGTTGGTGTGCAGGGTCGAGAGCACCAGGTGGCCCGTGAGCGCGGCCTTGACGGCGATCTCGGCCGTTTCCTTGTCGCGGATCTCGCCCACCAGGATGACATCCGGGTCCTGGCGCAGGATCGAGCGCAGCGCACCCGCGAAGGTCAGGCCGCGCTTGGGCGCGACCGGCACCTGGTTGATGCCGTTCATGCGGTACTCGACCGGGTCCTCGACCGTGACGACGTTGACGTCGATCGAGGCCACCTCGCTCATGGCGGCGTACAGGGTCGTGGACTTGCCCGAACCCGTGGGTCCGGTGACGAGCACCATGCCGTGCGGCGCGTTGACCGCGTTGCGGAAATCCTGCAGGCACCTGGGCTCGAAGCCGAGCGAGTCGAGCCGCACGGTCCCGCTGCCCTGGTCGAGGATCCGCATCACGGCCTTCTCACCGCCGACCACGGGCAGAGTCGAGAGACGGAAGTCGATGTTGCGGTTCTCGTAGCGGATCTGGAACTTGCCGTCCTGGGGCTCGAAGCGGATGGCGATGTCGAGGTTGGCCAGGATCTTCAGGCGCGAGAGCAGCGCCGGCAGCATGGCCTTGGGCGGATTCATGGCCTCCACCAGACAGCCGTCGATGCGGTAGCGAATGCGCACCGAGGTGTTCATGGGCTCCACATGGATGTCGGAGGCCTTCTCGCGCAGCGCGCGCAGGATGATGAGGTTGACCAGCTTGACGGCCGGCACGTCCTCCTTGCCCACCGCGGTGGCGCTCTCGAGGTCCTCGACCGAGCCCTCCTCCACGATGAGGTCCTGCGAGCTGACGCCCTCCAGCAGCTCGTCCACCTGCTGCTGATCGCGGTTGAAGACCACCGCCTGGGCGCGCCGGATCGCGGCCGGATAGGAGAGCACCGGACGCACGCGGCAGCGCGCCTTCAGATTCAGGTCGTCCAGCAGCATCACGTCGAACGGATCCGAGATGACGACGGTCAGGTTGTCGCCGTTGCGCGCGAGCGGCAGGACGCAGTGCTCGGTGCACATCTCCTGCGGCAGGGCCTCGATCGCCTGAGGGTCGGGCTTGACGCGCGTCAGGTCCACCGGCGGGAGTCCCGAGGTGAGCCCCAGCACTTCGAACAGGCGCTCCTCCGTGAGGGTGCCGCGCTCGAGCAGCACGTCGACCGGCGGCTTGCCGCTCTCGCGCGCGCTGTTCCAGTCCTCCTGGGTGACCAGGCCCGCATCCACCAGGATGCTGCGGATCTTGCCCGAGACTCGCACCATCAGGCCGCACCCTTCATCATCATGCGGAACTCGTTCGGATCGCTGACCGCCTCCTCGGCGTCCTCGAGCCGCACCTTGCCGGCCTTGACCAGATCCGCCAGCCAGCTCGACATGGTCTTCATGCCGTTGCGGCCGCCGGTCTGGATCTGCGAGTAGATCTGGTGGCCCTTGCCCTCGCGGATCAGCGCGCGAATGGCCGGATTGGCGAGCATGACCTCGGCCGCCAGCACGCGCCCGCGCCCGGCGGCGGCGGGCAGGAGCTGCTGGCAGAAGACGGCTTCGAGCGTGAAGGAGAGCTGCGTGCGCACCTGCTGCTGCTGGTGCGCCGGGAACACGTCGATGATGCGGTTGATCGTCTGGACCGCGTCCGAGGTGTGCAGCGTGCCGAAGGTCAGGTGGCCGGTCTCGGCCAGGACCAGCGCGGCCTCGATCGTCTCGAGGTCGCGCAGCTCGCCCACCAGGATGAAATCCGGGTCCTGGCGCAGCACGCTGCGCAGCGCGTTCGCGAACTTGTGCGAGTCGGTGCCGATCTCGCGCTGGGTCACGAGGCAGCCCTGGCTCTTGTGCGCGAACTCGATCGGGTCCTCGATCGTGACGATGTGCCCCTGGCGCGTCTTGTTGACCAGGTCGATCATCGCGGCCAGCGTGGTGGACTTGCCCGAGCCGGTGGCGCCGGTCACGAGCACGAGCCCCGTGTGCAGGCCGCAGATGCGCTCGCAGGTCTTGCGCGGCAGGCCCAGCTTCTCGAAGTCGGCGATCTCGTGCGGCACGAGGCGCAGCACGCAGGCCACCGCGCCGCGCTGGTAGAAGACGTTGGCGCGGAAGCGACCCTGACCCTCGAGCTCGAACGAGCAGTCGAGCTCGTATTCCTTGTCGAGCTTCGCGATCTGGTCCGAGGTCAAGACGCTGGTGGCGAGCCGGCGCGTGTCGTCGGGCGACAGCGGCGCCGTCTCGATCGGGACCAGCACGCCGTCGATGCGCAAGCGCGGCGGCGTGTTGACCGAGATGTGCACATCGCTTCCACCCTTGCGCACGAGCAGCGCAAGGAGGTCTTCCATCGTGATCATGGGAGGAGCTCCGGAGACAGCGGTTCGGGACCGGCCGGAGGAATCGGGCGTCGAGCGGCCGGAACTGAACCCCTGCTCGGGAACACGAGCGGAAGAATGTTCCGGAGGAGAGGAAAACGCACCGCGGAGGCGCGGAGAACGCGGAGGCGCGCCGAGAGGGAAGGAAAAGGGTGAAGAACCTTCGGACATCGAGTTCGAGCGAGCTGGAGCCCCGGAAGCCAAGGCCTTCCCTCTCCGCTCTTCTCGGTGTCTTCCCGGTCCTTCGCCGCGTCCTCCGCGTCTCCGCGGTGCGCCTTCCTCCTACCGCGGAGCCCTCGGCGCGCGCCCTACTCGTCCTCGGCGTGCTTGCGCCCGGCCTGGGCGATGATCTTCTCCTGCTCGCTGCCCGGCACGCGCGCGTAGTGGTCGGGCTTCATCGTGTAGGTGCCCTCGCCCGCCGTCTGCGACTTCAGGTCGCGGTGGTACGTGAGCATCATCGACAGCGGCACATGGGCCTGGATCACGGTCACGTGGCCGTCGTGCTCGCTCTCCTGGTTGTGCACGGTGCCGCGCCGGTGGCTGGTCAGGTCGGAGAAGATCGCGCCCGCGTGCTCGGTGGGCACGCGGATCTCGACGCTCATCACGGGCTCGGTCAGGACCGGCCCGGCCTTGGCGAAGCCGTCCCGGAAGGCGACCGCGCCGGCCCTCTTGAAGCTGGCCTCGTCCGAATCGACGTCGTGGTACTTGCCGTCGTAGACGGCCACCTCGACGTCCACCACCTGGCTGTGGGTCAGGATGCCCTGGGCGGCGATCTCGCGGATCCCCTTCTCGACCGCGGGGATCAGGTTGCGCGGTATCGAACCGCCCACGACCGCGTCCTGGAAGACGATGCCCGCGTCCTTGCTCGCGGGCTTGAGGCGCAGATAGCACTCGCCGAACTGTCCGCGGCCGCCGCTCTGCTTCTTGTGGCGGTGGTGGCCCTCGGATGACTTGGTGATGGTCTCGCGATAGGCGATGCGCGGCAGCGAGGTGGTGACCTCGACCCCGAAGCGGCGCTTCAGGCGCTGCTCCATGACCTGCAGGTGCAGGTCGCTCATGCCCTGGATCACGAGCTCGTGCGTGTGGGGCTCGTGGTGCACGTGGAAGGTGGGGTCCTCGGAGGCGAGCTTCGCGAGCGCGGGGCCGATCTTCTGCTCGTCGTTGCGGCTCTTCGGCTGCACGGCCAGCGCCAGCATGGGCGGCGGGTTGCGCGGCATCTCGAGCGGAGCCGGATCGGTGCCGGTCTGCGTGAAGGTCTGCGACCAAGCGACGTGCTCGACCTTGCTGAAGGCGACCAGCTCGCCAGCCGAGGCCGAGTCGACGGTGACCTTGTTCTTGCCGCCCACCGGGTAGAACAGGCCGCCGATCTTCTCGCCGCGACCCGGCCCGATCAGGTCGGAGGCCTTGAGGGTGCCGCGCAGGATGCGCGCGAGGCAGATCTTGCCGACGTGCGGGTCGCTCTTGACGTTGAAGACCACGCCGAGGAGCGGGCCCGGGGAATCGCAGGAGATCACCTTCTCGCCCGCGACGAAGCGCGTGTTGGCCGGGCTCGGAGCGAAGTCGCGCAGGAAGGCGAGCACCTCCTCCAGGCCCGCGCCCGTGAGCGGGTGCACGGGCAGGATCGGAACGAGCGTGCCCTTGGCGAGGGCGCGCGGTACGTGGCGCTTGAAGGCCTCCACCGAGAGGTCGTCCTTCTCCAGGTATTCGAGCAGCGCGGCCTCGTCCTCGCAGGCATCCATGACGCGGTCGAGCAGCGGCTTCTTCCACGCGCCACCGCGCACGCCCAGCACCTTGGAGAAGCCCTTGCCACTCTTGTCGGGCACGCACAGCGGGACGCACTCCTCGCCGATCTTCCTCTGCATCTCGGCCACCAGCTCGTCGAAGCTGGCGTTGTCCGCGTCCACGTGCGTGACGAGGATCGCGCGCGCGCGCCCCAGCGACTTGGCCTGCTCGAGCTTGTTGCGCAAGTTGTAGGACACGTGACCGGCGCAGCTCGCCACGCCGACCACCAGCTCGCACGCGAACATGGCCGAGAGCGCGTCGGCCCCGAACTCCGGATAGCCGGGAGTGTCCAGCAGGTTCCAGCACAGGCCGTTCTTGCTCGCGTGCACGAGCTTGAGCTGGAAGGTGTGGCCCTTCTCCTGCTCCTCGGGCTCCGTGTCGCACAGCGAGGTCTTGTCGGCCACCGCTCCCTTCCGATCCGTGGCGCCCAGCGCGTGCGCCAGGGCATCGACCAGGGACGTCTTGCCCGCCGCCGAATGGCCGACGAAGGCGACGTTGCGGACGGTGGCGAGATCCGAGCTCATCCGGAGCACTCCCTGAAGAGGACCGCTGGAAAAGGAAAGGAGCGGCATCCTACGGCCGCTCCTTCGGATCTCGCAAGCCGCGCGGACTGACCCACTACCCAGGCGCCCAGCGGCCCTCGGCGCGAAGCTCGCTCGGCTAGCCCTTGTGGACGACGATCTCGACCCGCCGGTTGCGCGACTTGGCGGCACCGTCGTCGTTGGGCGTCACGGGGCGGTACTGGCCGTGGCCGGCCACCACGCACTTGTCGTCGGGCACGTTGCAGTCCTCGACCAGGAAGTGCAGCACGGCCATGGCGCGCTCGACCGAGAGGTCGCGGTTCGACTCCCACTTCGACTTCGTGATCGGATCGGAGTCGGTGTGGCCCTCGATCCAGTAATTGCGCCCCTTGTGTTGCTCGAGCAGCACGCGCGCCACGGTCTCGAGCGCCTGCTTGCCCTTCTTGGTCAGCTCGGCCTTGCCCGAGGGAAAGGTGATCTCGGCCGGAATCGAGATCACATAGTTGCCGTACGCGTCGGTGCCGTAGTCCACGCCGAGCGCGTCGAGCTCGGGGTTGTCCGCGATCGAGACGGGCGCGCTCCTCGGTGCGCCGGCGTTGGCCAGCGACACCTCGTACTGCTCGTTCTGCGAGCGCAAGTCGCGGTTCTCCTTCTTGAGCTGCGTGCGCTCCTCGCGCAGCACGCGCACCTCGTCCTGGTACTGCTTGAGCGTCTTCTGCGAGGCGCAGCTCCCGAGAAACAGGAAGAGCGTCGAGGCCAGAGCGGTGGCGGTGGTCCTGGTCATGTTCATGGCGTCAGGTTGCAAGTCGCGGGGGGCCCGCGGTGGCGGTGGTTCCGGGGTCGGTGAGACTAGAAGGCGAGCTCGTTCACGAGCCGCGCGACATCCTTCCAAGCCAGCAGCACGATTCCAATACCGATCCCGAGGTACGGTCCGAAGGGCAGGTAGCGTCCGGCGATGCGAGCCGAGGCGAGCGAGCGCCCGAGCGGCTTCACGCTCCGGCGGGCGCGCACGCGCGCGCGCGACAAACAGAAGAAGCGCAGCAGGTTCGCCGCGCCCACCACGGACGCGATCATCGAGCCCAGGAACAGCGCCACGAGCGCTGCTCCCGGCCCGGCGAAGCCGCCCCCCGCCGCGAGGAGCTTCACGTCGCCGAGACCCATGGCATCGCGCCGGAAGAGCTTCTTCCCGAGCCATCCGACGAAGAGCAGCGACCCGCCCCCTACCGCGATGCCCGCGATGGCCCCCATCAAGGCCCCGAGGCGGTCGACCCCACCGCCCTCCGACATGCGCCGCGCCACCCAGGTCTCCAGGTGCAGCGCCGGCACGAGCAGCGCGCACGCCGGGGCCAGGAAAATGCCCCCGATCGAGACCTCGTCCGGGATCTCGAAGCGGTCGAAGTCCACTGCGCTCGCCACCACCAGCCCGGACAGCACAACGGCGTGGATCAGGGCCAACTCGAGCCGCCCCGACAGTCCCCCCGCCAGGGCCCACAGGACGGCGTTGATGAGCTCCACCAGCGGGTAGCGCAACGGGATGGGCCAGCGGCAAGCCCGGCATCGTCCGCGCAGGAAGAGCCAGGAGAGCAGGGGGATGTTCTCCAGCGCCCCGAGTTCGTGGCGGCAGTTCGGGCAGCGCGAGCGCAGCGGGCGGAGCACGCTCTCGTCCGCGAGCGGCAGGCGATGGATGACCACGTTCAGGAACGAACCCACCACCAGCCCGAAAGCCCCCCAGGCGCCGATCACGAGTTCGCGCGGAAGCGGCTCCAAGCCGCCTGATTGGGTGGTTCCACCCGGTGGAAGTAAAGCGCGGAGGAGCCGAGTGGACGTCGTCGCGCGGCCTTCGATCCAGGCCGGCCGAGGCCTACCGTCGGGGCCGTTCTGGCAAACGCCCGGGCAGGGCCTCGAGCTTCAGCCGCTCGAGCCGCGGCGGGTCCCAGGGCTCGCCGGTCCCGGGCGGGAGCTCGAGCTGCACCAGCGCGCGCGTGGTACCGGGGCCGAGTTCGCTCGGATCGCTCGTGACACGCTCGGTCTCGCTCCCGGCGGAGCCCTGCAGGAAGCGTGCGCTCAACCGTCCGCCGCCCTCGTGGCCAACGAAGAGCGTGCGCCATCCGTGTGTGCGCGGCGTCCAGGGAAGGGGCTGGGTCAGCGCACCCACGACCAGGGGCACGCGCAGCGGGTTCAGCGCGGGCGGATCGAGCACCAGAGGCAAGAGCTCGACGCGCGCGTGCGAAGCCACTCCGCCGCCCTCGGGCGACTTCCACACGAAGCCCTCGGAGCGCACAGACCCACCGACGCGAATCCAGCCACCGGCCACGAGCACCAGGTGGCCTTCGACCTCGATCGCGCCGCCCTCCGGCACGCGTATGTCGCCCCCCGCGATCAACACGGTCCAGGGCTCGCGGGCCGAGGATTGGCCCGGGGCGAGCAGGCGCTCGACCCAGGCACTCAGAGAATCCCAGTGCTCCTCGCCGAGCTTGGCGGCGCGCTCGAAGTCGGTCGCGAGCGGGTCGAGCCTATCGCCCGAGCCGCTGCGGGTCAGGCGCCCGCGCACCTCGAGCACGGTCTGCGAGCGCAAGACGACAGGGACCCAGGTCTGACT
>JABFRZ010000067.1 GCA_013140785.1 Planctomycetota bacterium
GGGTTGCTCGCGCGGGAGACACCGCGGTCCACCAAGGGCTCGAGAGGTTGCAGGCGCCGTGGATCGCTCGCGAAGCGAGGCGCGAAGCGCCCTCGGCGATCCAGGGTGTCTGCAACCTCTCGAGCCCTGCGCCGCTGGACCGCTCGCCGCCGCTCCCGCCCAGAGAGCGGGGCCCCGACAAGCCCGCCGACCACTTCGCGAACCTCGGATCCAGAGTCAACTTCATTCTGTCCGGCGGTTCGCCCCTCGCTCCTCGTCCTGCGCGGGATCGATCTCCGCCTCGATCTTCTGCTTCAGCCGCTCCACGTAGCCCTGGAACTCCTCCTTCTTGTCCGACGCCGCTTCCTCCAGCGCCTGCTCTTCCTCGGCCACGGCCTCGTCGAAACGCCCGTTCGCGAACAGCGCCCAGGCCAGCGAGTCGCGGATCCCCGCGCGCTCCGCCGGCGCGAGCTCCGCCGCCAGCTCGACCGCGCGACGCGCCAGATCACCCACCACCTTCCCGCTCGCGAGCCCCGGCGCCGGCTGCGGCCGCGCTTCCTCCCCCTTGCGGTGGAAGAACGACAGCGCCTTCTCCGCGCCCCTCGGCGTCACGGCGGTGCGTTTGGGTTGCGCGCCGACCCTCAGCCGCTCGCGCCTACGATCCCATCCAGCGTGCCTGTCGCAACCGGGTGGTAGCGCGCGCGATTCAGGGCGTACAACGCGCGCGCGCGCTCGGGACTCACCGCCACCAGCGCCGTGTAGAGCGGCCGCAGGAACTTGCGCCGCCCGACGTCGCGCAGGAACTCTTCCAGCCGTTCGTCGGCCGGGGAATAGCCGTGTCGGATCGCGAGCTCGAGCCATTGGCACACGATCTCGCTGTTGCCCGAGCGCGTGAAGCCGAAGGCGCTGTCCAGCGCGGCCATCTGCTCGGCCGTGAGCCCGCCCGGCAGGCCGCGCAGGAAGCGCAGCCACTGCTGCGTGCTCCAGCCTGCGGCCGCGAGTGCGCTCGGATCCGAGCCCGTTGCATAGGCCGCGAGCTGCGCGTCCACCGCGGCTAGCTGCTGCGTGTGCGGACGCGGGGCGTCGGCCGGCAGGCCCGGCTGCGTGGTCCACGCGCTCACGTCCAGCGCGGAGAAGGCCGCGGGCAGCTCGCGCCGGAGGTCGTCGAGGAAGACCTGCGTGGTGATGCTGTGGAAGGCGTGACGCCCGAAGTAACCGCGCAAGAAAGCATCCCAGTGCTCGCGCCCGGCCACCTGCTCGAGGCGCGTGAGGAACAGCGCGCCCTTCGTGTAGGGCACACCCGTCGAGGCTTCCTCGGGGCTGCGTCCGTCGAGCGACAGGCACAGGAGTTCCTGCCACGGCTCGAGCGTCGCGAGTTCCTTCTCGAGCTCGCCGATCTCGAGCACGCGCTCCGTGGCGGCGCGCTCGCGCCCGTAGAGCACCTCCATGATCCGATTCTCGCAGTAGGTCGTGAACCCTTCGTTGAGCCAGAAATCGCCCCAGGTCGCGTTGGTCACGAGGTTGCCCGACCACGAATGCGCCAGCTCGTGCGCCACCAGCGCCACCAGTGACTTGTCGCCCGCCAGGATGGTGGGCGTGGCGAAGGTGAGCGTGGGGTTCTCCATGCCGCCGTAGGGGAAAGAGGGCGGCAGCACGAGCACGTCGTAGCGGCCCCAGCGGTACGGGCCGAAGAGCTGCTCCGCGGCCTGGACCATCTGTTCGGTGTCGCCGAGCTCGGCGTGCGCGCGCTCGACCACGCCGGGCTCGGCCCACACACCGCAGCGCGCCGACAGCGGCCGGAAGGCGAGCTGGCCGCACGCGAGCGCGATCAAGTAGGGCGGCACGGCTTGCTCCAGGCGGAAGCACCAGGCGCCGTGCGCGTCGCGCCCCAGGCGCTCCGCGCTCATCAGCGCGGTCAGGCCTTCCGGGCAGCGGATGCGCGCGTCGTAAGTGACGCGCACGCCCGGACTGTCCTGCAGCGGGATCCACGAGCGCGTGAGGATCGATTGCCCCTGCGTGAACAGGAACGGCTGCACTCCGCCGGCCGTCTGCGCCGGGGAGAGCCACTGCATGGCCTTGGTACCCGCGCTCGTGCGATAGCGGATGCGCACGCGCTCGTCGCCCTCGTGCAGCTGGATCGTGAGCGGCCGCCCGAGGTGCTCGACCTCGCCTCCGAGGCTCCAGCGCCGCGGGGTGTCGTTGGCACCCGTCACTTCCTCGATCGTAAGGGCGTCGGTGTCCAGGATCAGCTCGGCTGAGCGCTCGAAACGTCGCAGCGTGAGCTCGACCGCGCCGCGCGCCTCGCGCTTCTCGAAATCGAGCGCGAGCGCGAGGGACGCGTGCGTGACGCGCACCTGGTTCGGCCGCGCGAAGCTGTGGGGGTCGGTGACGACGCGCGCAGCCGAGTCGGGCAGCGTTCGGCAGGCCAGGAAGAGCGCAAGCGCGAGCGGCAGATGGAGGAGTCGCATGGGCGGGACATGCTAGTTTTCGTGGGGAGTTGCGGCAGTCCCAAAATCGAGAGCGTGAGCGCCACCACTCTCACGCCGTGGATCTTGTGCTCAACGCAGGTGGCCTGTGTGCCGACAGACCGAGCCTTGGGTTCCCCTGAGGTTTCGTCATTCACCACTTGCCTCACTGCCACCATGCCGCTCGCAAAGATCCTGACACTCGCCTGTCTTTTCCTTTCCGGTCTGCCGGCTCCGGCCGCTTCCGCCCTGCCTGCCCGCGCGCTGGGGTGTAACGGCTGTGGCGGCTCGGGTGGCAGCAATTCGGCCAGCGGCGGCTCTTGCGGGGGGTTCGTCTCGATCGACGTCACAGTGACTCCCGGCAAGTGCAGGTGGTTATTCAACCCCGATTC
This sequence comes from Planctomycetota bacterium, assembly GCA_013140785.1. Taxonomy (GTDB): domain Bacteria; phylum Planctomycetota; class UBA1135; order UBA1135; genus JABFRZ01. The sequence continues at coordinate 2,837 of JABFRZ010000067.1, forward strand.
CTGGAGTCTCAAGTGCAACCAGTCCACCGGCTGCTCTGTGACCGTCGAGCGTTCGTGGGGTGGGCTGGGCTCCGGCACCACGCTCGACTTCTGCATCACCCTGGACGGCGAGACGCTGTGCATCGCACCCAAGCCCGTCGTGGACGCGAGCGGAGGTGGCTCCAGCACCATCGCCTCGCCGCCCATGACGTGTGGCGAGCAGCCGCGGGTCTACTCGATCGGGAATCCGGCGTGCGGCCTGTCCACCTCGGCAACGTCCACTTGCGCGCAATGTGTCGGCTCGGTGCCAGGCGGCTGATGCAGCCCTCCAACCAAGCCGGTGCTGCCATGAGGCCTTCGAGAACAGGGCTCTTCTGGGCGGCTGGGCTCGGCCTAGCTCTCCTGGCGATGCTCGGACTGGGCTCGGGGCGCGCGGCTCGTGCGACGGGCCCCGTCGGCGCGTCCACTCCGCCCGCGCCCTTCCCTGCGAGCCCGGTGAGCCAGCCAGCGAGCACGCCGCAGCCGCTGCGTACCGAGATCGCCATGGCTGCGGTCGAGGCGCCCGTGCACCAGCAGACCGCGCGCGAATTCCTGCGCGGTTACTACGGCGAGCGCTGGCCCGAGATCGAGGCCAAGATCGAGGCCAGCGGAAACAGCCTCGACATTCCCTACGTGTTCACGCCGTGGGAAGAGGTGGCAGCCCAGTTCGAGGAACGGATCGGCCTCAGCCGGGGACTTCGCGAGGAGTTGGTCGCCAACAACATCGGTTGGCCCGAGGTGCTGGACCTCGAGCATCTCGACGCGAACTTCCCCATCGAGGCTCTCGACTCGCCCCTGGGGGGCCCCGTCGAATTCGACGCGGCCGACGTGGCGGCGATCGCGACCCTGGTGGCCGAGAAGAACGTGGAGCTGGCTGCCCTGGCCGAGCATCAAGTGGCGCTGGTCGATGAGTACCTCCACCAGAGATGGCGCACAGGGGACTACATCAAGGCGCCTTTCACGACCTTCGGTGTCAACGATCGAATGGGCTTCCACTCGCAGTCCCACGGCGGCCTCGGGTGGGCCATTTCGATCACGCTGACGAATGAAGAGTGCCCCGACGTTCCCCGGCTGACGGAGCGGATTGCCGAGCTCAAGATGGAGCGGGAGCAACTGATCTACGGTTACCTCGCCGAGCGCTACGGCCGGTGAAAACCTGATCCACCGGCGACAGCCGCGCCGGCCCAGGCTCGAGCTGCGCCTCCATTCGACGCCAGGCGAGTGCATGCCTGCACTCGCCTGGTACCCTTGCCGCTCCGGGGTCGCGCGTGGACGCGCTCGGCTCCCCGGTGGGAACCCATACGGAGTCGATGGAGGAACGGATGGCCAGCGGGTGGATCGGCGGCATCGTCCTCGCGGTCGCGGCGGCTGCGAGTGGATTCGAGGGCGACGGGTCCGGACATGACGGGTCCGGACATGACGGGGGGCTCGAGCACGACGACGAAGCGGGCGTGCGCGGCCGGTCCGAGCTGGCGGCGCTCGTCGCACGCTGTCTGGAGCAGCAGGCCGATCCGACCGCGGACGAGCTCGAGCCCCAAGAAGGCGCTTTCGGGCTCGCGCTGAGCGCGTTCGAGGCGCGCGGCCTGCGCGTGCTCGCCACCAGCGGCCCGGAGGAGTCGCGTCGGGCCGCGCGCTCGCTCGGCGCGGCCCGCGCGCTGTTCATCGAACTCAGCGGCAGTGAGGCCAGCTATCCGCCCGGCCTGCGCACCTACTTGCTGGCCACGAGCGAGGCCAAGGATGCGTTTCTGAAGCAGCATCCCAAGCTCTCTCCGGAAACACGCGCGGCCCTGGCCAAGCTAGAAGGCTCGGGCGTACCTGGGACGGCGGACTGGGCCTTCTGGGAAGGTGACGAGGAGAAGCGCCTCGATGGCGCGCTGCGCGTCGCGTTCAACTGGCTCCTGCGCACGCCCGGCGTCACGCTCGAGCGCCACGCCTGGTTGCACGAGGGCCTGGGTTTCTACCTCACGCACGCCTTCACCCAGACCTACCTCACCTGGATGGTGCCGCTGCGGCCAGCTCGGACCCTGGGCGTGGCCGAGGAGGTGGCGCTGCACGCGCAGCTGGGCGAGCCGGGCGCCGATTGGCTGGCGCTGGCGCGCGGCCTGTTCGCGGCCGAGCGCAAGTTCGAGCTCGAGGAGCTCTTGCACCTCGAGCCGCGCGAGCTCCGCCCGAGCGATCATCTGCGCGCGCACGCCCTGGCGGCCTACCTGATGGAGGTGCACCGGAGCGCGTTGGGCGCCGTGCTGACCCGCGTCGGTGCGGGCGAGGACCCGCGCGCTGTGCTCGAAGAATCCCTGGGCTTTCCCTTCGCCGAGTTGCGCGCGCGCATGGACAGCTGGCTCGAGCGCCGCGAGGTGCTTGTGGCGAAGGCCGAGGGCCGGCGTTCGGACGCCGAGCTCGAGGCCCAGTGGCGTGCGCTGATTCCGGCGCAGAAGAAGGTTGCCGTCGTGGCCTTCGAGCGCGCGCTCGAGGGACTAGACACGCCGCAGCTACGCTGGCTTCGCGCGCTCGTGGCCAATGCTCCGGCCGACCCGCCGCAGGTCGGGGTTCTTCCCTTCTTCGACCCGAAGGTGCACGCGCCGGCCCAGCCCATCGCGCGCAAGCGTCTGGCCGCGACCGACGCGCGCGTGAAGCGGCTGGTGGAAGAGGTGCGCAAGGCGCCGGACGCGCGCGCGCCCGTGCTGGCCTTCGACTACGACTGGGGCCAGGCGCGCGTGGTGCGCTGCGGCGATCCGGCCGAGCCCGAGGCGGTGTTCCACAACGCCTTGCTCGGTCTGCCGCCGCGGGCCGACCTCGCGCGCGCGCTCGTGCTCGCGACCCTGGACGGTCCGGAGGGCTCCAAGGGGCGCAGGCTGCAGGCCGCCTTCTCACACGCCTACACCGATCGCGGCGGCAGCGTCTACCCGCTCTCGCTGTTCGAGATGTGGTCCACGGGCGAGACGATCGAGATGCCCGACGTCGATACGCTCGGCATCGTGCATGACGTGCTCGACCAGTGGAACCGCTGGGTTGCGCCGGTGGACGGCGCGCAGCACGACGCGCTGTACGAGGTCATCGGCGAGCTGTTCCTCGCCTGCCGGCGCTGGCGCGAGCTGCGCATGGCGCTGGCGGATCTGCTCCTCGCGCCGAGCATGACGCCTCGTCCGGGGTACGAGACTCAGGTGCTCAACCTGCAGGCGCTGTGGGCCGAGCACGCTTCGAATCCCAGCGAGCTGGCCAAGGTCCTGCCGGACAGCGCGGGCTTCGAGGCCTTCCTGACGGAGCTGGTCGCGCGCTGCCAGCGCGACTTCAAGTACTACGGCCAGGGCCGACGCCGCGCCGCGCTCCTGCGCCAGGACGGTGTGGCGCTGCGCATCGCGCTCGGAGTGGCGCTGGACGAAGCCGCGGTTTGGCGCGCCGAGGAGCCGCCCGCGACCGAGCGTTGAGCGCCAGGTGGCTCGACTCTTGGTGCGCACCGTTTTCGTCACCGGCGCGAGCGGCACCCTGGGCCGCGCGCTGATCCCGGAGCTGCTCGCGCGCGGCCACGGCGTGCATGCGCTCGTGCGCGCGGGCAGGGAGGCCAGGCTGCCGCCCGGCTGCACGCGGGTCGTGGGCGACGCGCTTTCTGCGGCCAGCTTCGTGGCCTCCGTTCCCGTGGCGAGCACCCTGGTTCACCTGGTCGGCACGCCCAGCCCCGCGCCCTGGAAGGCGCGCGCCTTTCGCGCCATCGATCTGGTCTCGCTGCGTTCGGCGCTCGCGGCCGCGCGCGCGAGGAGCGTGGCGCACTTCGTCTACGTGTCGGTCGCGCAGCCCGCGCCGGTCATGCGCGCCTGCGTGCGCGTGCGTGCCGAGTGCGAAGCGCAGCTCCGATCCGCCGGTCTCGCGGCCACGATCCTGCGGCCCTGGTACGTGCTCGGGCCGCGCCACCGCTGGCCGCTCCTCTTGCTCCCGCTCTACTGGTTGGCCGAGCTCGTGCCCGCCCTGGCTCCGCGCGCGCAGCGCCTCGGGCTCGTGCGCCTCGAGCAGATGATCGCCGCGCTGGTGTGGGCCGTGGAGCACCCGTGCGTTGGCCAGCGCGTCCTGGAAGTGCCCGAGATCCGCCGGCACGCCGCGTCGGACTGATCTTCTAGTTCCGAAAGTCAGTGCAGGACGCGACGATTCCTGCGGACGAGATGTCATCCAAAACGCACCGCGGAGACGCGGAGAGCGCGGAGACTTGGCGGAGAGGAAAGCCACAAGAGGTGCCGCCTCGTTTCCTCGTTTTCCTTCCTTCTTCCTCCGCGAGGCTCCGGTGCGTCAGGCAAGGCCATGTTCTCTCGACAGATGAAAGGAGCTGCCCATGTGACCGATCGACGACACATGTAGCCACCCGAGCGGTAACGGCAGCAATGCCGGGCCGGAGCCTCGGAAGGC
>JABFRZ010000599.1 GCA_013140785.1 Planctomycetota bacterium
GTCGAGGGGACGGCCTACTGGCCGAAGGGGATGACCCTGGAGAAGAAGGTCGCGGCGGTCGACGACTTCCTGGCGCCGCGTTGGTTCAAGACGGTGACGCGCGCGACCTGGGTGGCAGGCAATTTCGTGGCCACGGATTACTCGATCGACGAGTCGCGCGGCCGGCCGGTGGCCGACCGCGCCAACGAGCCGCCGCTGCCCGTGCTGATCCGCTACCTGTGCGAGTTCCACGCCTCGGACCTGGCGCCCGACCTCGCGCAGCTCGAGCTCCCGCTCCTGCTGGTCCAGCCGACGTTCACCGAAGGCCTGCGCTCCGACACGAAGCGCTCCTACCTGTCGAGCTACTTCGAGGAACCCTGGCAGGGGTTCTCCGCGCAGCGCCCCGAGACCGAGACGATCCACCTCGACGGCGCCGGCATCTTGGTGATGGACGATCGGCCGGCCGAGGTCGAGCAGGCGATCGCGGGCTTCCTGGAGCGCCACGCGCATTAGCCGATCGGAGACCTCCGCGCCCTTCCATCTCCGCGGTGCGTGTTCCTCTGCTCCGAGAATCCTCGCGCCGTGCGAAGGATTCCAGTGGTAGTAGCCCAGCGCAAGCTCAGAAGCTCCAGCGCAGCGCGAGCAGGATCTCGGCGGCCGCGGCGTCGCGCGACGCACCCAGGACGTCGTAGTCGGACCCGTCGGCCGACTGGCCTTCGAGGCCGATCGAGAAGCCGCCGTGCACGACCACGAACGTCCCGACGTGCGCGTAGACGCCGAGGCTGGCATCGTTCTCGGTCACCTCCGCCAAGGTCCCCGGGCGCGTCACCTCTGCGTGCGCCAGACGCGGACCGGCTCCCACGCACAGGATGAGCCAATCGGCCGGGCGCCACTCCCAGGACGCGCCGAGGCGGAAGTCGAGGAAGTCCGCGCTGCGCGCCACGCTCTCGTCCTTCGATTTGGCGTGCGCGTACTGGATCCCGAACTCCATTCCCGAGGGCCACCCGGGCTTGCGTCCGCTCCAGGTCAGCGCGCCGAGCACGCGCGCGTCGAGTGGCGCCCAGGACGGCTCGTCCATCCCGTGCGGCCCGAAGGAGAACTCCATGCTCCGCCAGCTGGGTTCCGCGTGCGGCGCGGACGCGCAGGCGCCCAAGAGAGGGAGGAAGAGGAGGGCTCCGCGGGCGAGGTCCATGGGCGCAAGGCTAGGCGCAGCGTCGAGCGTGCTCGATACGCTCGAGGAACTCGACGCGTCCCCCCTTGTGGGTACACACGACCTGGCTGCCAGGCTTGCCGCAACTCGCCCTTCTACGGACACTCGCCGTGAGCGCCGCGCGGACGAAGCCCTACACGCTCTCCCATCCTGTCCGAGAACGCCATGCCTGCCGCCAAAGGCTCGACGAAGAAGGCCGCCGCTCGAAAGCCCGCCAAGACTCCGCCGCCGCGGATGACGGTCGCCGAGACCATGCGCGAGCTGAAGAAGGCCGGCTCCGCGCAGGCACGCAAGACCTACGCCCGTCATGGCGCCGCAGGGCCGATGTTCGGCGTCAGCTTCGCCACGTTGAAGGCGCTGACGAAGGCGATCGACGTCGATCACGAACTCGCGCTCGCGCTGTGGGACACCGGCAACTTCGACGCGCGGAACCTCGCCGTGAAGATCGTCGATCCCGCGCGGATGACGTCGGACAACCTCGACCGCTGGGCGCGCGAGACGTCGGCAGCGCGAATGTGCGGCGGCTACGTCGGCATGCTCGCGGCCGAGGGTCCGCTGGGCGCGAAGAAGGCCGCCCAGTGGCTCGCCTCGAACGACGGCCGTCATCGCAGCGCCGGGTGGGTGCTGCTTGGGCAGCTGGCCCAGCGCGACGAGACGACGCCAGACGCCCTCTTCGAGAAGCGCCTGGTCGAGATCGAGCGCACCATCCACGCCGCGCCGAACTCCGAGCGCGAGGGGATGAACATGGCGGTCATCGCGATCGGCTGCCGGAGCCCCGGCCTGCGCAAGGCCGCGATCGCCGCCGCGAAGCGCACGGGCAAGGTCGAGGTCGATCACGGTGACACTGCCTGCAAGACGCCGGACGCGGCGGAGTCCATCGAGAAAGCCTGGGCATACGCGAAGTCGAAGGGCTTCGAATCGCCGGCGGCGCAGGAGCGCTCGCGGGAGACGCCTCGGCGGAGGTGCTGAAGCGGTCAGGCGCTGGCGGCGGCCGATCGAAGACGAACTCGTGGTCAGGCCGCGTACGGCGGCGTTCGAGCTTGATGCGCGTGGCGCGCACGAGCACCACCATCGAGGACGGTGCTCATGGTCCAGGTCAGAGCCTTGGTCGGGCCGGAAGGCGAATCCGCCGTCCACGGCTCCTCCAGGTCATCCAGTGCCGAAGGACACCTTTTCGGCAGGGGCCGGCAGGATGGCCAGCCGGCGCCAACGGGTCGGTCCTGGATCGGCAGGCGTTCGGGACGCTGCGGGCCGCACTCGGCCGGCCGCGGCGAGGGCTCGGGTCAGGCGCGGGAGGGTCTCGTGCCCGCGTCGGGAAGTGTGGCGCAGCGCAGTCTCGGGCCGCCGCCCAGCTGATAGCATGACCTCGATCTCTCCATGAAGACGATGAAGACGATCCCTGCCTTCTACTTCGACCGGGGCGAGCTCGCGCGCCTGGCCGAGCGCCACAGCGAAGCGTTCAAGACGGCCAAGCCGTTCCAACACGTGGTCCTGGAGGACTTCCTGCCGGCCGAGGTCATCGACCTCCTGGTGCGCGAGTTTCCCGGTCCCGACGACATCGAGTGGCAGCTGCACGGCCCCGGTCGCACGGCCTGGAAACGCGACAAGCGTGTGGACAAGCTCGCCACGGACGACGAGGCCAGCTTCGGCCCGTTCACGCGCCACTTCATGGGTCAGCTCAACTCGGGTCCGTTCCTCGCGTTCCTCGAGCGGCTCACCGGCACCCAGGGGATCTTCCCCGACGTCTCGTACAACAACTGCGGCCTGCACTCCACCGGACGCGGCGGCCGACTGATGATGCACACGGATGTCAACCGGCACCCGCTGGGGCTCAAGATGCACCAGTACCTCAACCTGCTCCTGTACCTGAACCCGGACTGGAAGGAGGAGTACGGCGGTCACCTCGAACTCTGGGACAGGCAGCACCAGCCGGTGAAACGCATCTTGCCCATCGCAAACCGCGTGGCGCTCTTCAACACCGGGACGCGCTCGCTGCACGGCCATCCACACCCGCTGACGTGCCCGCCGGGCCGCAGGCGCAACAGCTTGGCGGTGTACTACTACCTACGCGAGCGGCCTGCGAGCGAGGAGTACGCGGGCCTGCAGCGCTCGGTGCACTGGGTGCCGGCGACGGAAGAAGATCGCGCCTTCGCACGCGCAGGCCGCGCGAAGGGGCTGGCGCGACTCGCCCCGTTCGAGGGACAGACCATCGGCATCGGCGTCGATCTGATCCCCTTCGAGTTGCCGCGCGAGCTGATCGACGAACGCTCGCGGACCATTCCGCTCTACTTCCTGAAGCCGAGCGACTTCGGCGACCGACAGGCCTTTGGAGCCGCCCACCTGCGCGCGGCGATCACCCGCCATGCCCGCGACGAGGCCGAGTTCTTCAAGGCCTATCAACCGATCGCGCTGCTGGGCACGTCCTCGGGCGCGAATGCCATGGACCCGCGACTGATCACCTGCCTCCTGGACGCGGACGGCGAGATGTTCGCCTTGGCTGGCCCCGATACGTCCGAGCTCGTCTGGGTCGGCTACCTCGACGACGTGCTCGACATGGTCCGGCGCTGACCTTCGGATCGCTCCAGGTCTTGTCGCCGGCTCGAACTCGCGCTCGCGCTAGCTCGAACTTCCAGACCCCTGCGCCTGCGCTTGCCGTCGGCGTAGGAGCGCCACGCCCCAGCTGTTCAGCGCACGTCGATGTCCAGCTCGCGCGGCTCGAGGCTGCGGACACCGGACTTCGTGACTTGGAATCCGGACGCCCTTCTGGCAACCCGCGCTCACACCCCGAACTGGCGCAGGTGGTGGTCGAGGTGCTTCCACTGCAGCGTGTCCCATTCTTCCGCCGTCATCGGCCCGAAGAACGGGTGCTCCTCCTTCGTGACGCCGACCGGACCGCCTTCGCCGAAGCGCTTCACCAACCCGAGCAGCATCTGCTTCTCCCGTCCGAAGTCCTTGCCGGGGCCGACCCGGAACTCCGGAGCGGTCGGCATGTTCCGGCCGAACACGCCCGGCTTCATCAGCTTCTTCTTCGCCAGGCGCCCGAACAGCAGTCCGATCAGCCCGCGCTTCAGCTTCAGATCGCCGAGTGCGACCCGCAGCGCCACCGCGCAGTGCGCCAGCATCTCGCCCGCCTCCATCTTGCCCCACTGACGCGGAGAGTCGGAACGGAGCGAGTGGAGGCGCGCGAGCATGCTCTCGGATGCCCGGAAGAGGGAGGGAGTCGTCATGGGCTTCGACTCCACGGCCCGCGCGCGGCTCCGTCAAGTTCTCGCTGATCCCGAGCGGGGAACCGAGCGCGTCTTGCCGGCTGGGCCGGAATGCCATTCACTTCTCGCCTGCGAGCCCGTCCGCGTACGCCATGCGCCTCATTCGTTCCTGCCTGAAGCTCGTCACGCTCCTCCTGGTCCTCCTCGGCACAGGCGAGTGGCCGTCGGCCCAACGTCACCAGCCGGGCGCGGTGACGCCCCGGGGCGAGCGCGTCCTCGGAATGGAGGTCAACCAACCGGCTGGGTTCGACCATGGCGTCGAGCTCGAGCGCGCGCAGGCTCTCGGCGCGAGCCTGACGTCGCTCACGCTGCCCTGGTCGGTGCTGGAGCCCCAGCCCGGAGCGTTCGACTTCGCGCTGCTCGACCTCGGGCTCGGCTTCTATCGTTCGCAGGGGGTCGGCGTGCTGCTCTCGGTGCCCGTGCTCGACACGATCGAGGCGCTGCTCCCGCCCGACCTCGATGCCGCGGTCGAGAGCGGGGCTCTGCGGCTCTCCGATCCGCTCGTGCGCTGGCGGCTGCAAGCGCTGCTGCGGGCCGTGCTCGCACGCGCGGGGCCGGAGCTCGTATACCTGTGCCTCGCGAACGAGGTGGACGTGTGCCTGGCGAATCGTCCGGCGGCATGGTGGACCGAGCTGCGCTGGCTCCTGACGTCCGGGATCGCGGTCGTGCGCACGATGCGGCCCGACGTGCGCGTCGGCCTGAGCGCGACCTTCGGAGGCCTGACGGATGCGCGTCTCGTCCGGCTCACGGCCAACCACGACGTGCGCTTCACGACCTACTACGCCGCCGGGAACCTGGGCGGCAGCGCGAGCGGCCGTGTCGAGCTCGATCTCCAGCGCATGCTCGCCTACGCGGGGTCGAAGCCGCTCGTCCTGAAGGAGTGCGGCTACGCAACGGGCGCGGCCCAGGCCTCCGAAGCAGGCCAGGCGCGCTTCGTGCGCGCACTCTTCGACGCCTGGGACCGGCACGCGGACGCCGTGCCGTGCCTCGTGCTCGCGCGCATGTTCGACGGGGTGCCGGCCGAGTGCGCGGCCCAGGCGGCCTACTACGGTCTGCCGGACGACCCCGAATTCATCGCCTTCCTGTGCACGCTCGGCCTGCGCCGCGAGGACGGGCGCGCCAAGCCAGCCTGGCGCGAGCTCGCGTTCCAGACCGAAATGCGCGGCTTCTGAAGCTCTGAACCACTGAATGCGCCGTCGCGTTCCAGCGCTTCAGCGGCCGCGAGTTCGCGAGCGCGCTGGTCACCGCCTCAACGCCAGTGCGAGTATCGGCGCCTCTTTCTTCGCGGCGGCGAATCTTCCGCGCCGCCGCTCACGAGGAACAGCCCGGCCTTGCGGCAGGCCTTCGTCACGGCGGCCTTGTGCGCTGGATCGGTGAGGGCGAGGACGGTCTCCGAGATCAGCTCGAGCTTGCCCGCGCCGGCCGCGGAGAGGACGCGCGCGGCGGTGGCGGCGTCGGGGCAGCGCACGAGGTACGCGGGCTCGAGACTCAGGCGCCGGCAGCGTCCGAACCAGGCGCGGATCTCGTGCTCGACGTTGGCGGGCACCGGCGTCGTGGACGAGCGGGCGAGAGTCGCTAACACCTCGTCCGCGTCGAGCCCGGCCTGGGCCGCCGCGAGGATCGAATCGCGCGTGATCCGGAAGAGCACGCCGACCCCGCTGCCCCGTCGTTCCGCGAAGCGGCTGAGCGCGGCCTCGATCGAAGGGCTTGCGCTCACGAAGACGACCTCGAAGTCCGGCTGCACGCGCACGGGCGTCTTGCCAGGAGCGGGCGCATCGAAGGTGAACTCGGGCGCGAGTCGCAGCAAGTAGCGGCCGATCCCGGTGAGCTCGATCGTCAAGCCGCCCGCGCTCGCGAGCCCCACGCTCACGCCACCGTAGGGCAACAAGTACAAGTGGAAGATGCGCTGGAGGCCCTGCATCCAGAGCTCTTCGAGCATCTCCTCGGTCGGAGGACTCCAATACCCTGCGAAGCCCTGGCGTCGCGGCTCCGCGAGCTCGAGGAAGGGGTTCGAGTTCTGGGCGTGGTGGCGCAGGAAGTCGCTGACGAGCACCGCGCGGCCGGGCTCCAGCGTGGTGTAGGCCTCGATCGCCGCGCGCGCCATGCCGCTGCCGACTGAATGACCGAAGAGGGTCTCGTCCGAGAGGGCGTTCGAGCGCCGCGAGCGTGCGCCCGCGAAGGGAACGAACTCGCCGTCGAGCGCGGCAGCCAGCTCTTCATCGAGGAGTTCGAGCTCGAGGGCGTCTTCATCGTCGTCGAAGGGCGTTGCGCCGTCCTCACCCGCCTCCTCGGCCTTCGAACGGCCGCGCGCCGTCTCGGGCCTGGGACGCTGGATGTCGAGCAGCAGCGCCAGCCGGTCGTGTGGGCTCTGGTCGAGCCACGCCCATCCGGTGGAAGTCGTCACGAGGCCGAGGTCACGGCCGGGCGTGCCGCTCTCGTCCACGAACGCGAGTTCCCGAGCCAGGCGCAGGGCCTCGCGAACGCGCGCGCCCGGCGTGTTCTCGGGGAAGAGCTGCGGCTGGGTCAGCCAAGCCGGAAGCGGCAGCAGGCCGCGCTCGAGCTCGCGCTCCGCCGCGGCGAAGAGGCTCCACCCGTTGCTCTTCACGCGCAGCGGCTCGGCGGCGCGCACCAGGAGCTGTGTCAGGTCCTCCATCGCGAATGCGAGACAGAAGCTGTCCTCGGGCACCACGGACGGCGGTGGCGGAGCTGCCGCGCGGTGCATGCGCGCGGCGACGCTGTGGCCC
>JABFRZ010000432.1 GCA_013140785.1 Planctomycetota bacterium
GCGCGCGCTGGAGCTGGAGGCGCCGCCGCCGCGCGCGTTCCTCGAGCTCTTGCGCGCGGCAGGCGCGGATCCGCGCGGCCGATAGGCGCCGATTCGAGCTGCGCTAGCCTCCGTAAGTTCTTGCTGGTGGGTGGCTCGAACGCGTGGAGCACCGTCCTGGCGGACGTGTGGGAGCTCGAGGGCGAGCGCTGGATCTGCGTGCGCGTGTGTCCGCAAGGCGCTGGCGCGCCCACTCCGGAGCGCTCGGGATAGGCTTGTCCTGTGCGCCAGCCCCTCTTGCTCGTCGTGGCTTGCGCCGCCCTCGGCGCGGTGCGTTCGGCTCAGTGCGAGGTCCAGACCATCTCTCCGCCGGACACGGGCGGGGGACTCGGGGCTCTGATCGCGCAGGACGGCGCGCGCTTCGCCGTCGCGAGCGCACGGAACGTCCACTTCTACCTGCAGGTCGGGCGCACGGCCTTCCACGAGCAGGAGCTCGTCTTCCCCGAGTTCCAGGACCGGCGCAGCTTCATCATCTCGGTAGCCCTCGACGGCGACCGTCTCGCGCTGGGCATCGATTCGTTCGACTTCCCGTCCAGCGTGCGCGTCTTCGAGCGCCAGGCCGGCGTCTGGGGCGAGGTGATCCGCTTCGAGGATGGCTTCCCGAGCACGGGCTTCGGCCGCGCGCTCGCGCTCGAGGGCGAGCGCCTCTTCGTCGGCGCGCCCAGGGCCGGGGCCCCGCCCCTGAGCTTCTCGGGCGCGGTCTACGTCTATGAATGCCCGGGCGGCGTGTGGAGCTTCGTCGAGCGGCTCGTGCCGCAAGGGGTGCGCCTGAACTTGTCATTCGGCACGTCCCTGGCCGCCGAGGGCGATCGTCTGGTCGTGGGGGCGCCGCTCGCCTTCTCGCACCAGCAGAGCGCCTACGTCTTCGAGCGCACGGGCGGTGTCTGGCAGCAGAACGTGCTCACTCCGGCCGAGCCCATCACCGCCGTCTTCGGCGAGTCGCTTGCTCTGCGCGGCGACGTCCTGCTCATCGGCGACTCTTCGGCCGTCGGCGGCGGCCGGGCTTGGGTCTTCGAGCGCGACGGGAAGGCCTGGGCGGAGACAGGCGTGCTCACCCAGGAAGCCTCCGGCCGCGTGTTCGGCTTCGCCGACTATCTGGCGCTGAGCGCGGACGGGAAGGTGGCCCTGGTCGCTTCCCCGTACGACGACGATCCCGTGTACGCCTCGGGCGTGGTTCACGTCTTCGAGAAGAGCGCGGGCGTCTGGCAGCGAGGCGAGAAGCTCTACCCCACGCGGCCGGGCTTCCTGCGAAGCTTCGGACGGGGCCTCGCGTGCGCCGGCGACCTCGCCGTCGTCGGCGGGAGCAACCTCGTGACCACGCTGTCCGTGGGCGAGACCCTGTGCCGCACGCTGTTCGCGCAGCCCGAGGTGGTCTCGCTCACCCAGGGCGGCCGCCAGACCTTGCGCCTCAATCCCGGCCTCGAGCACGCCGGGCGCCGGTTCCTATTGATGGGCTCGGCCTCCGGCCATGACCCCGGCTTCCGCTTCGGCGGCGTCCGCATCCCGCTCGTGCGCGACGCGTACTTCCGGAGCTCGCTCCCCGGCCACCGTCGCCCCCCCCTTCGTGAACAACCTCGGGGTGCTCGGCGCGCACGCGCCCCAGGCCGAGGTGACGATCGACGTCCCGCCGGGGACCGATCTGGCCCTGGCCGGCCTCACGCTGCACCACGCCTTCGTGGTGCTCGAGCGGGGGATCATGCACGTCAGCAACGGGCGGACACTGACGCTGGTTCCCTGACCAGGCTCGTCCCGGCGATCAATCCGATCTGGAGCGAGCGCTCGGCCCGCCGCGCGACTACCATTGTGTGACCATGGGCCACATGTCCAATCGCGAACGCATCACTCGCGCGGCGGAGGAAGCTCGACTGACCGAGGTCGACAAGGTCGCCAAGAAGGCGGCCAAGCCGGCGACCAAGGCGACGGTCAATCCGGCGGTCAAGGCGGCGACTCGTGTTCGTCCGAAGCGCGCCCCGAAGGCACCCGTGCGCATGAAGGTCGTGTGGGATGTTTGCAACGGGGCCGGCCAGGCGGTCCAGACCTTCGCCTACCCGGACAAGGCCGCCGCCGAGGCGGCGACGTTGGCGCTCACGCGCTCGACGGGGGGGGCGCACACCCTGCGTCCTTCGAAGGTCCCGATGGAGTGAGGCTTCCCGCGCGGGGGGTCGCTCTGAGGTCGGGCGAGAATCCCCTGATTCCGCGAGGTCGTTTCCCGGCGGCGCAGTACCCTCGCGCCCGTTTCGCCTCCTCTGTGCGGTCACCCTTCACGGGCCTTCACAGGTGACCCGGATCCCAAGAGTAGAACCGCCATGGGAAGCTTCGTGCACGTGGGCAACCTCGCCCCCTCCACCACCGAGGAATCCATCCGCAAGGCGTTCACGGCGGCCGGGAGCACGGTCAAGAGCGTCGTCATCCTGAAGAGCTCGACGCACGATCGCTCGCGCGGCTTCGGCTTCGTCGAGCTGGGCTCGGAGGACGAGATCACGGCCGCGATCGGGGCGGTGAGCGGGGTCGAGGTGGACGGCCGGAAGCTCACGGTCAATATCGCCCGGCAGAAGATCGAGCGACCCCGCGACGGCCGCGGCTTCGAGAGCTACAGCGGCCTCGGGCGCAGCTTCGGCGGACCCCGCCGGTCGGGCAGCACCAGCGGTGCGCGGCGCAAGGCGCGTTAGCTCCGAGCCCACCTCATCCGCGCGGCGGGTCGGCCTGCGATCGGCCGAGTCTTGCCGTCAGGCGTCGGCTGGCGCCGGTCCGCTCGCCGGCAACGCATCGACCGGTTGATCTGCGGAGCCGTTCACCGCGCCCTGAATCGAACCGTCGCTCATGCCGTAGATAGCGCCGTCGATGCCCAGCGCGGGGAGGTCCCCGTTCTTGCGCTGGATTTTCTGCTCCGCGCGGTCCTTCTTGCGCTCGGCCTTCTCGATCCGTCGCTGGCGCTGCTTGCGATCGCGATCTCTCTTCTGTACGGAATCCACGGTGTCTGCTCCGGGCTCGTGGAGTCGGTACCGAGCCTTCGAGGCGAGCCTTGCCAGGAGAATCGGATCGCCACCGAGCGCGCGAACGCGCTCTAGCGGCCCTGCGAGCCTATCCGCAGCGGAGCGGTGAAGCGAACGCGGTCTGGGATTCGCCTGGTGCGCGCCGACTCGTGGCCTTCCTGAGCGCGGGCCTGTGCTCGCTCGCGATCCGGCCCGCGTCTCCGCTCCAGTCGGGAACGGGTGGCCGCGCTTCCCGAGCCGGGCAGTTTGGTCTTGGAAAGATTCCACCCACGGTCAAGCCGCTGCCGCATCGGGCCGATAGCTACGTGGCAACCCCGAACCCACCGCAGAGCCTCCAATGACCGAAGGATTCGAATCCGTTCAGAACGAGCTGGACCAGAAGCGCCAGCAAATCGAACAGGAACTCGTCGCCGTGCGCGGCCGCGAGGCCGAGCTCGAGGCCGACCTGGAACGCGTGCACGAGGCTCTCGGCGCGCTGACGGGCCACAAGAAGAAGTCGCGCACTCGCACGCGCACGCGCAAGACCGCCACGACGCGCGAGGACCTGCAGCAGCACATCGCCCACGTGCGCGGGCAGAACCCGTTCGCCGACGCCCTCGCGCTCGAGAAGGCCGTGCGCGCGATGGTCCAGGAGAGCGGCAACTCTTTGACCGGCTTCAAGACGCTCTTCGCCGAGGCGCTATTGACCAGCCCCGGTTCGCAGTCGGGCGGCGTGCACGCAACGCACGGCGCTCACCACGGGCATCACGAGCACGGGCACGGCGCGCAGCACTCGCACGCGGACGGCGACGAGCGCTACTCGGCCTGAGGCACGACGGCTCGAGGACGAGAGTCCCGCTCGCGCTGTCCGGAGGCGCGGATGCGGGCGGCCTTGTCCGCTCTACAGCGCGTGCGTGCGGAACTCGGCCGTGCAGGGCGGGTCGGCGGCGAGGTGCAGGCGCGGGGCGCGCTCGGAGAGCTCGAAGATCGTGCAGGCGGCCGAGAAGGTCTGCTCGGGCGCGCGGTGGCGGCAGACCGGGTAGGCGGGATCGTCGTGCGAGCCGAGGGCCGCGCGCAGGTTCGTGAGCGGGTCGCCGCCTTCCGCGAGGCGCCGCTCGCAGGCCAAGAGGCGCGCCTCGGAGTTCAGCATGCCGACCACCGTGCCGGCCGGCTGCTCG
The DNA here is from genome assembly GCA_013140785.1 of Planctomycetota bacterium. Taxonomy (GTDB): domain Bacteria; phylum Planctomycetota; class UBA1135; order UBA1135; genus JABFRZ01. Next base: position 4,190 of record JABFRZ010000432.1, read on the forward strand.
GCGACCCAGCGGCCGAGCGCGCCGTGGTCGTCGTTCGCCAGCGGATGGTTCGTGTGCGCGAGGCCGCGGGCGTCGCCGACACGCTCGACCTTGCCGGCCGAGGCCTCGAGACACACCACGCGCGACGGATCCCCGATCGTGTAGCACTGCCCCGAGGCGTGCGGAACGCCCTGCACGAAGCGCGCCGCCTCGACCGCGCTCGGGCGTCGCAACGCGCCGCGGATCACGCACGCGACCGGCAGGCCCTTGGCGGCGCTGCGCAGGGTGAGCAGGGCGTTGACGCACACCGCCACGCCACGCGCGTTCATGCCGTTCAGCGCGAGGCCGCCGGGGAAGGTCAGCACGAGCACGTCGAGCTCCTTCTTCCTCTCGACGTGCCGCACCAGCGCGAGCCGGCCCGCTAGCCACCCCGGCCCGTCCAGGTTCTGCGCGACGTAGGTCGGATGCAGCCCGTCGCCCGCGCGCGCCAGCACCGAGCACTTGTCGCCGACACCGCCCCCGACGCCGCCGCTCTCGCCGAACTGCTGGCGCGTCGCGTAGCACCACTCCTCGTCCACCATCTGCAGCGCGTAGATCGTGTCCACCGGCACGCCGCTGCCCGCCGCGAGGCCCTGGATCTCGTGGAAGAGATCCGGCGTGTGCCGCGCGATCGCGCTCGCGAAGTCCGTCGCACCCGCGAACTCGTTGAGGTACTGCCCCGGGCCCATGCCCTCGGGCTTCGTCAGCGCGCCCTTCCAGCCCTCGACCGCCGCGTGGATCGACTCGCGCAACGCCTCGCCGTGCGCCGCGCCACGCTCGTAGGGCGTGCCCTCGACCGTCAGCACCTGGAAGCCGCCCTCGAGCGTAGGCGTGGGCGTCTTGCGCGTCGCGGCGCAGCCGGTGAGGGCGCCGAGACTTGCGAGCGAGCCGAACTCGAGGAAGCGACGGCGGTCCATGGCGACGTAGTCTCCGGCGCGAGCCCCGCAGGAGCAACCACGACAGCCGCCGTGCCTACTTCGACTCGATCTCCTTGAGCGAAGCGCCGTCCTTCGTCACCCACGCGATGAGTCCGTTCGCGCTGCCACCATGGATGACCGCTGCAGCCGCGCTCGGGCTGGAGAAGGGCACGTCCTTCGTGAAGAGGTACACGCCATTCTTCTCGACGAGTGTCCCGTCGATGATGAGTTGCTTGCGTGTCGCAAGGACATGCGGCCACTGCTCGGCCGAAGGCCGTTCCTTCAAGACTGCGCTGGAGCCGCGGAAGACGACGAACCCTTCCGCTGTCCGTTGCCCACGCGCCTCGGCGTCCTTGATCCGACAGTAGAGGACGACGTCGTCCTCGGGCATACTCGGTACATGTGCGATGGGTGTCAGGAGGTCTGACCCGAGGACGGGCAGCAGCTGCCTGATGCGAGCGAGGAACACCTCCATGTCTTCGCGGTCGGATTCCGGGAGGCGAGCTCCGCTGGTCTGATTCTGGTCGATCACGAAGCGACCGCAAGCCGTGGCCTCGCCCAGGATCCGACTCTCCAGGAACCTGACATGTGCCTTCGTGAGGGTCTCGTCCTTGCTCACGAAGACAACAGCCGAGACCCAGAACTCCTTCGCCTTGTGTTGTTTGAGGCGATCCCGAATGACCTCGGCTTCGCCCACATAGGCTCTCTGAGCGTTCGTGTCCGGGTCGTTCCCGAGGAGTACGTACACGCCCGCACCTTCGCACTCGTCTCGCGCCAGGAGATCGTCGAGCTCCGTGCGCGGAGCTGCGAGTGCTTTTCCCGACCAGTTCGATATCTCGGCGATGCGGAGTCCCTTGGCATCGCCTCGGGGGAGAAACAGCTTGATCGTCGCCGATGTCATTGGAGGCACCTCAGGCCCCAAGTTGGGATCCTAACGACAGCGGGCCGCTCGGCATGATTGCCGAGCGGCCCGCTGAAAAAGAATCCTGTCCCGCGCCTAGTGCCCGTGCCCGTGGCCGCCCGACGGCTTGTCGTCGTCCTTGTCGGGGAGGTCGCTCACGAGCGCGTCTGTGGTGAGCAGCAAGCTCGCCACCGACGAGGCGTTCTGCAGAGCGAGGCGTACGACCTTGGTGGGGTCGATCACGCCGGCCTTGATCAGGTCCTCGTAGACGTCGGTCAGGGCGTTGTAGCCGAAGTTCTCGCCCTTGCCCTGGCGGACGTTCTGCACGACCACCGCGCCGTCCTGGCCGGCGTTCTCGGCGATCTGGCGGATGGGGGCCTCGAGCGAGCGACGCACGATCTGTGCGCCGAGTTGCTCGTCGCCCTGGAGCTTGAGGGCGTCGACCGCCTTCTGGGCGTTCAGGAGCGCGATGCCGCCGCCGGTGACGATGCCCTCTTCCACCGCAGCGCGGGTGGCGTGCAGGGCGTCCTCGACGCGCGCCTTCTTTTCCTTCATCTCACTCTCGGTCGCGGCACCCACGTTGATCTTGGCCACACCGCCGGCGAGCTTGGCGAGACGCTCCTGGAGCTTCTCCTTGTCGTAGTCGCTGGTGGTGTCCTCGATCTCGTTCTTGATCTGGGCGATGCGGCCCTGGATCGCGTCCTTCTTGCCGGCGCCCTCGATGATCGTGGTCGTGTCCTTGTTGACGACGATCTTCTTGGCGCGGCCGAGGTCGGAGAGCTTGACCGTCTCGAGCGACTGGCCCGTCGATTCCATCACGGGGTTGCCACCGGTCAGGATGGCGATGTCCTCGAGCATGGCCTTGCGGCGGTCGCCGAAGCCGGGCGCCTTGACCGCCACGCACGGGAAGGCCCCGCGCAGACGGTTGACGACCAGCGTCGCGAGCGCCTCGCCTTCGATGTCCTCGGCGATGATGCACAGCGGACGACCGTTGCGGATCACTTCCTCGAGCAGCGGAATCATGTCTTTGACGGACGTGATCTTCTTCTCGTGGACGAGCACGTAGGCGTCCTCGATCACGCACTCCATCGCCTTCGCGTTGGTGATGAAGTGCGGCGAGAGGTAGCCCTTGTCGAACTGCATGCCCTCGACCCACTCGACCTCGGTCGTGAGGGACTTGCCCTCTTCGACGGTGATGACGCCGTCCTTGCCGACCTTGTCCATGGCCTCGGAGATCATCTTGCCGATCTCCTGGTCGTTGTTGGCCGCGATCGCGCCGACCTTGGCGATGTCGCTCGCGCCCGAGACCTTCTTGGAGGTCGTCTTGAGGTGGTTGACCACGCACTCGACGGCCTTCTCGATGCCGCGCTTGAGCGACACGGGGTTGGCGCCGGCGGTCACGTTGCGCAGGCCCTGCTCGAAGATCGCCTCGGCCAGGACGGTGGCGGTCGTGGTGCCGTCGCCCGCGCCCTCGTTGGTGCGCGCGGCGACTTCCTTCACGAGCTGGGCGCCCATGTTTTCGTAGGGGTCTTCGAGCTCGACTTCCTTCGAGACCGTGACGCCGTCCTTGGTGACCGTCGGGCTGCCGAAGGACTTCTCGATGATCACGTTGCGGCCGCGGGGGCCGAGCGTGACCTTCACGGCGCGGGCGAGCTTCTGCACCCCGGTGCGGATGCGTTCGCGCGCTTCGATGTCATAGCAGATCTGTTTGGGCATCGGACTCGTTCCTGTTGTGAGAGTGTGGGGTGGGAGTCCGGGCTCAGCCGCTGATCACGGCGAGGACGTCGCCCTCGCTCATGATCAGGAACTCTTCGCCCTGGTACTTGACCTCGGTGCCCGCGTAGGAGGTGAACAGCACGCGGTCGCCGACCTTGAGCGTCATCTTCTGGCGCTCGCCCTTGTCGTTCACCTTGCCGTCGCCCACGGCCAGGATGCGCCCTTCCTTGGGCTTGTCCTTGGCGGTCTCGGGCAGGAGGATCCCGCCGGCGGTCTTCTCCTCGGCTTCGGCGCGCTGCACGATCACGCGGTCGCCCAGGGGCTGGAGGTTGAGCTTGGTCTTGGTCTTGGTGGTCATCGCTTTATCGTGGAGGTCTGAAGGGACTACTGGGGGCGTGAACCGCGCCGCGCGGTGCGGCGTGGTCGATCGATGGACGTCAGTTGTCGCGGTGGCTGAGATCCGGGGGCAGGCCGAGCGCGATACACACGATGCGCCGCAGCACCACGGGCTCGACCGGCTTCTTCAGGCACGCGAAGGCGCCCGCGGACAGCACCTCCTGCTCGAGGTCCAGCGACCAGCGCCCGGAGTACACGATGCAGGGGAGTGTCTTGTTGAAGCCGCGCAGGAGCGGGATGGCCTGCATGCCGGTGTAGCCCGGCATGTGCATGTCGAGCAGCGCCGCGTCGATGCGCGTACCGCGCACGAGCTCGACCGCTTCCGTGCCGGTCGCGGCGTGCAGGATCTCGAGCCCGAGGTCGTCGAGCAGCTCGGCGACGCCGAGACGGACCTCGCGGTCGTCGTCGGCCACCAAGATGCGGCGCTGGATCGAGCTCAGGGGCATGGAAGGTGGGGAAGCGGGACGTGGGGGTGCCCGCTCGGCGGCGCCGCCAAAGCAAAGCTCATGCCGGGTTGGTGTCGGAGGGTCGGCCGGCGTGCGTGGCACAAGTCCAGTGCCGATCGAGGGTTGGGGACGGGCTCCTGGAGGCTGGGCCGAGTCGCGCCCGGCTCGCTGTCAGACTGGCAGCCGGCCACCGGGGCAGTCGGGCGAGCTGTCAGGATGACAGGAGGAGTCGCAGCTCGGGCACCCTCCTCGATCGCACCGCGGGGGTGCCACCCTAGCTCTTCGCCAGCCAAGGCGCGTGCGCCCGTCTCGGCGAGCGGGTATCCCATCGCGAGATCCTCGACGAATGCCTGCTCCGCCCTCGATCTCAGCGCGCGTCCGTGCCCTGCTCGCACGTCGCCCCGTGTTCGATGCCCACGTGGACGCGATCGGCTTCGCGGCCGACCTCGGGCACGACCTCGGCACGCTCACGCCCGGCCAATTCGATCTCGTGCGCGCGGCCGAGGGCGGGCTCGGCACGTGGGTCGTGGTGTGCTGGCCCGATCCGGCGCTGCATCTCGAGCGCAGCTTCGCGCGCACGAGCGAGATGCTGGTTGCCGCGCACGCGCTCGCCGAGCGCCATCCCGCGCGTTTCCGGCTGGTCGGGAACGGCGCCGAACTCGATGCCGCGCACGCGGCCGGCGCAATCGCGGGCATCGCCGGGATCGAGGGCGGCCACGCGCTCGAGCAGAGCCTCGCGAAGCTCGAGTGGTTCTTCGAGCGCGGTCTGCGTGTCATGACCCTGGTGTGGAACAACCACCTCGCCTGGATCCGCTCGTGCCAGGGCGGCGCGGGCCCGGGCGTGCCGGAGGGCCTCTCCTCCTTCGGCCACGAGGTCGTGCGGCGCATGAACGAGCTCGGGATCGTGGTGGATCTTTCGCACGCGGGCGAGCGCTCGTTCTTCGACGCGCTGGAGACGAGCACGCGGCCGGCGATGGCGAGCCACTCGGGCTGCAAGTCGCTGCACGACCATCCGCGCAACCTGAGCGACGAGCAAATGCGCGCGCTCGCGCAGCAGGGCGGCGTGGTCGGGATCGTGTTCCACCCGGGCTTCCTCGATGCCGGCGCGCGCGCCGAGGAGGCGCGCGTGCGCCAGCTTTCGGCCTACGCCGAGCTCCGAGAGGCCGACCCGGCCGCGAAGTTCCTCGCGCAGCAGCGCCTGATGCGCGCGCAGGCCGCGCCGCTCCCGGCCGGACGCCTGGTCGAGCACGTCGAACACGCGGTCCTTGTTGCCGGTATCGATCACGTGGGCCTCGGCTCCGACTACGACGGCATCGAGCGCGCGCCCGAGGGTCTCGAGGACGCGCGCGGCTACGCCGTCCTGGCCGAGCTGCTGGCGCGGCGTGGCTTCGGCGACGACGACCTCGTGAAGATCCTGGGCGGCAACATGGAGCGCGTGTTCCGCGCCGCGACCGGGGCCGGGACGCGCGCGGCCGAGAGCCACGTCCCGCTGCCCCTGCCCTGCTGAGCTCTTCCGCGGGAAGAGAGAAATGGTCTTTCACGGGCGGACGGTCTCGCCGTCGGTCTCGCAACGTCCCCGAACCGGGAGGCCTTTCCGATGCCCACCACCACCGAACCCTCGTCCAGCGCGGCGCGAATGCAGGCCATCGAGCGCGTTCGCCGTCCCCGCTGGGCGCCGGATCTCGCGCCGCTGCAGGGCTTGGCGCAGTCTTCCCCGCTCCCCCCACGCAGCCTCCGCCGGCTCGTCGCGGCGGCGACAGGCGGCGCGAGCACACTTCAACAGCCCCTGAAGTTGCCGCGCCGTGATCCGCTGCTGGCGCTCGTGCAGCGCAGCACGCAGGGCTTCGAGCTCGGCGAGTACCAGCGCGCGCAGGCCCTGGGCTACCCGGCATACCTGGCGGAGCAACTCGAGCCCTTCACGCTCGACGACTCTGGGCTCGACGCACGCCTGGCGAGCTACACGACGCTCGGCATGAGCCCGAAGCAGCTCTTCGACGGCTTCCCTGACGACATAGGGACGCCGATCATCGAGCTCAAGGGTTCGCTGATCCTGCGCGCCGTGTACTCGCGTCGCCAGCTCTACGAGCGCATGTGCGAGTTCTGGCGCGACCACTTCCACATCGACCACAACAAGGGCGACGTCGAGTGGGCGCTCTTGCCCGAGCACGAGCTCACCGTCATCCGCCCGCACGCGCTCGGGAAGTTCCCCGACATGCTGCGCGCCTCGGCTTTCAGCCCGGCGATGCAGTATTACCTCGACAACTGGCTCAACGTGCGCGGCGCGCCGCAGGAGAACTACGCGCGCGAGCTGCTCGAGCTGCACACCCTGGGCGTGCACGGCGGCTACAGCGAGGTGGACGTCAAGGAGGTCGCCAAGTGCTTCACCGGCTGGACGTTGAACGTGGACTCCGGCTCGCCGGACTTCCTGCGCACCGTGTTCGTGCCGGTGCTGCACACGCCGGGGCCGAAGTTCGTGCTCGGGAACGCCATACCGAGTTCGCCCGCGAGCGAGAACGCGCGGCGCGTGCTGGATCTCCTGGCGCTGCACCCGAGCACGGCGCGCTTCATTGCGAAGAAGCTCACGGCCTGGCTGCTCACTCCGGCGCCGTCGGCGGAGCTGGTCGAGCGCGTGGCCGCGACCTACCTCGCGACCGGCGGCGACATCCGCGCCATGCTGCGCGTGATCCTCGCGCGCGAGAACCTGGCCGGAGTCGTGCCCGTGCTGGCGCCGAAGTTTCGACGCCCGTTCCACCTCGTGACCTCGATCCTGCGCGCGCTCGGAGCGCACGTGAGCGATCCGCTCTATCCGCTCCTGCTCCTGTACCTCATGGGGCATCCGCCGCTCGACAAGGTGACGCCCGATGGGTACCCGGACACGCTCGCGGCCTGGGGGCGCTCGCTGCTGCCGCGCTGGAATGCCGCCAGCCTGCTGGTCGCAGGCGGAAGCCCGTTCCCCGGCCGCGGCACGCTGCCGGGCGTGCGCTTCCCGGGCGAGCGCCTGTCCACGCTGCTCGAGCTCGGCCGCCGGCCCGATCCGGCCGGGCTCGCGGAGAAAATCAACTCGCGTCTGCTGGGCGGCGCGCTCGACGCGTTCGAGGAGGCGAGCTTGCAAGCGTTCCTCGACGAGCGCGCGTTGCTCTTGGACGTGGATCTGTACGAGGCCATCGCGTTGGCCGTGTCGTTGCCCGGTTTCCAGTGGTTCTGAGGCAGGAGGTGCAAACGTGAACGACGCGCAGCGAGAGCTTGGTCCCGACCTGTCCCGAAGAGCGCTGCTCGGCGGCGTGGGCGTCCTGGCGAGCACGGCGCTCGTCACGAGTCAGGCGGCGGCGCAGTCCGCACGCCGCAGCGCAAGCCGTCCGATCCTGGTGCAGCTGTTCCTGCGCGGCGCGATGGACGGCCTGACCACGGTCGTGCCCTACGGCGACGGCGACTACTACGTCGCGCGCCCGACGCTCGCCGTGCCGCCGCCGGGTCCCCTGAACGGTACGCGCGACCTCGACGGCTTCTTCGGGCTCGCGCCGGCAGCGGCGCGGCTGCTCACTCCCTACCAGAACGGACACCTCGCGCTCGTGCATGCGTGCGGTTCGCTCGACCCGACGCGCTCGCATTTCGACGCCTTCGCGCGCATGGAGTTCGGCGATCCGAACCTGCCGGTCGGGTTGGTGGATGACGGCTGGATCGCGCGCTATCTGAGCGCGGTCGCCCCGCTCGGCGGTCCGCTGCGCGCGATCGGGGTGGGGGACCTCCTGCCGCTGTCGCTCGCGGGTGCGGAGGACGCGCTGCCGATCTCGAATCCGGCGAGCTTCCTGTTCCCCGGGCGGCCCGAGAGTGCGACGCGGCGCGTGACGCGGATCGCGGAGACGCACGCGCGGCGCCGAGGTCTGGTCGGCGCTGCCGCGCTCGGCACGCTCGACTCGATCGCGCTGCTCGCGGGCGTGGGCTTCGCCGGCTACGTGCCTGCGAACGGCGCGCAGTACCCGGCCACGCAGCTCGGCGCGCGCCTCCGTAGCGCCGCGGCGCTCGTCAAGGCCGGCGTGGGCGTCGAGGTGATCACGATCGACTTCGAGGGCTGGGACCTGCACGCTGCGCTCGGGCCGCTCGACGGCGCCATGGCGGCCCTGCTCGACGAGCTCACACGCGCGCTCGAGGCCTTCTATCTCGACCTGCTCGCGCACCTCGACGAGTACGTGCTCGTGTGCCTGTCCGAGTTCGGCCGACGCGTCGAGGAGAACGCGAGCGCCGGCACCGACCACGGCCACGGCAACGCGCTCTTCGTGCTGGGCGGCGGCGTGAACGGCGGCCAGGTGATCTCGAACTGGCCCGGCCTCGCGCCGGCCGCACTCGACAACGGCGACCTCGCGATCACGACCGACTACCGCGACGTGCTGGGCGAGATCCTGGCGCGGCGCCTCGGCGTCGGGCCGGCGGGCTTGGCGACGATCTTCCCACAGCACACGTTCACGAGCGTGGGCGTGGCCGTGTAGGGCGCCCAGGCCGACGTTTTTCTCGACGGACCCGAAACCCGTTGGAGAGCTGGTGGGTCCTCGGCGCGTGTCATCCGACGCCTGAGGAACCCCCATGAAACTCGACTTCAGCACGATCGAGGACTCCGAGTCCTTCATCTCCATCCCCGAAGGCACCTACCTCTGCCGCATCGCCGAGGTGCGCGAGAGCCTCACGCGTGACGGCAGCCCGCGCTGGTCGCTGCGGCTCGAGGTGGCCGAGGGCGATTATGCCGGGCGCACGGCGGCCTGGGACTCGCTCGTCTTCAGCGAGCGCGGCTTGCCGCGCGTCAAGCACGTGCTCGCGCTGCTCGGCTTCGACGTCACCGGCACGGTCGAGCTCCTGCCTGGCGACCTCGTGGACCTGCGCGCGCGCGCCCAGTGCATGATCGAGGAGTACGAGGACCGCCTCACCGGCAAGCGCCAACGCCGCCTGCGCGTGCCGTACTCCGGCTACGAGAGCGCGAACGGCAATGGCAACGGGCGCCATCGTTGAGCGGCGCTTGCCGGGCGCGAACTCGAGTTCGAGCGCTGCGCCCCTCGTCCGGTATCCTGCGCCGCGAATGAGCGTCGGGAAGGGCACGATCGAGCAGGCCGCGAAGCTGCGGGCCGAGCTCCAGCGGCACGACCGGCTCTACTACATCGAGTCGCGCACCGAGATCTCGGACGCGGAGTACGACGAGCTCTTTCGGCGGCTGAAGGAGCTCGAGCAGCGCCACCCCGAGCTGGTGACGCCCGACAGTCCGACCCAGCGCGTCGGGGCGCCGCTGGCGGAGGGCCAGGGCTTCGCACGGGTGCGGCACGAGGTGCCGATGCTCTCGATCGACTCGCTGTTCACGGTCGAGGAGGTGCGCGAGTTCGAGGAGAAGCTGCGGCGTTTCCTGAAGACGCCCGAGGGCGAGCCCTTCGATTGGGCGGTCGAGCCCAAGTTCGACGGCGTGAGCATCGCGCTCTTCTACGAGCACGGACACTTCGTGCGCGGCGTGACGCGCGGCGACGGCGAGGTGGGTGAAGACGTGACCGCCAACTTGCGCACGGTGCGCAATCTGCCGCTCGTGCTCGCCGCGAAGCCGCGCAAGCCGCCGGCGCTCCTCGAAGTGCGCGGCGAGGTCCTGATGCGCCGCGCGGCCTTCCAGCGCTTCAACCAGCAGCGCGCCGAGCGCGGCGAGCCGGTGCTCGCCAACCCGCGTAACGCGACCTCGGGCGCTGTGCGGCGCAACGATCCGGCCGAGGTCAAGCGCTACCCGCTCGAGTTCCAAGCCTGGGCCGTGACCCAGGTCGAGGGCGCGCGCTTCGACACACACGCCGAGAGCGTCCAGGCCCTCTCTGACTGGGGCATTCCCACCTCGGAGCTCGGACGGATCGTGCGCGGCCTCGAAGCGGCCCTCGCCTTCCACGACGAGCTCGAGCCCCAGCGCTTCACGATCCCCTACGACGTGGACGGGATCGTGGCCAAGCTCGACGATCTGGCCCTGCGCGAGCGCCTGGGCACGACCTCACGCTCGACGCGCTGGCAATACGCGCACAAGTTCGCGGCGGTCGAGGCCACCAGCACCCTGCGCGCGATCGAGGTCATGGTCGGCACTTTCGGGCGCCTGACGCCGCGCGCGCACGTGGACCCGGTCGAGGTCGGCGGCGTGACCGTGCGCCACACGACGCTGCACAACGCCGACCACGTGGCGAAGCTCGGGCTCGCCCTCGGCGACCGCGTGTTCCTGGAACGCGCTGGCGACGTCATTCCGCAGGTCATGGGCGTCGCGAAGCCAGCCGAGGGCGAGGAACCGGCCGACTGGCGGGCGACGCTGCCTGCGGAGCTCTTCGACGACGCGAAGGGGGACGCGGTGAAGGAGGGCGCCGCGAAGGAGGGCGCGGCGAAGGAGGGCGCCGCGAAGGAGAGTGACGAGAAGGAGAGTGACGAGAAGGAGAAGACAGCGACGAAGGTGCCGCGCCCGGGCGTGCAGTGTCGTTGGCGCGAGCGCTTCGTCGTGCCCGAGCATTGCCCCGCCTGCGGCACGCCAACGCTCGCCTCCGGCAAGTACTGGCTGTGCCCGAACGGCCTCGGATGCACGCCGCAGCTCGTCGGGCGTACCCAGCTCCTGTGCGGGCGTGGCGCGTTCGAGATCGAGCGCCTGGGTGAGAAGCTCATCCTGCAGCTCGTGCAGCACGGGATGGTCCAGACGCCCGCCGACGTGTTCCACCTCGAGCCCGCGAAGCTCATCGAGCTCGAGCGCTGGGGCGAGAAGAGCGTCGAGAACTTGGTGCGCGAGCTAGCGGAGCGAAGAGCGGCGCCCTTCGAGCGCTATCTCGTCGCGCTGGCGATCCCCGAGGTCGGCCCGGCGACCGCCCGGCTGCTCGCCCGACACTTCGCGACGCTCGCGGAGCTCGCCGCGGCCGACGAGGAGCGCCTGTTGCGCGTCGAGGGCATCGGGCCCGAAATGGCGCGCTCGATCACGGCCTGGTTCGTCGCTCCGCAGCACCAGGCCCTGATGAAGCGCCTGGCCGACGGCGGTGTGACGATCGTCTACCCCGACCGCTCACTGCGCGCCACCGGCCGGCTCGCCGGCAAGACCGTGGTCTTCACCGGCACGCTCGCGAAGCTCTCGCGTGCCGAGGCCAAGCGCCTGGCCGAGGGCCTGGGCGCGCAGGTCACCTCGAGCGTCAGCCAGAACACTGACTTCGTGGTGGCCGGCGCCGACGCCGGCAGCAAGCGGAAGAAGGCCCTCGAGCTCGGGCTCACGGTCCTGGACGAGGCACAGTTCCTCGAGCTCGCACGCGGCGCCTCCTGACGCGCTCTCGAACCAGCACTACTTGCCTGCGAGCTCCAACGCATCGAGGAAGGCCTGCGCGAAGGGCGAGGCGCGCACACCCGAGGCCGTCCAGGCGAACCCGCGGCTCAGGCCGTCGTTGTTCGCGAGCAAGAGGAAGGTGACCCGCGCTTTCGGCACCTTCACGTACAGCGCCGAGACCGCGGGCGGCAGCCAGCCGTAGTGCCAGCACACCTTGCGGCCGGCGATCGTCTCGACGAACCAGCCCAGCGCGTAGGCCATCTGGTAACCGATCGGTTGGTACTCCTCGCCCTCGGGAGCCCAAGCCCGGGTCAGCTCCACGAGCTCGGTGCTGCCTGGACGCGTGTGCCCCGGGACCGAGCGGTCCATCCCGAGCGGATCGAAGACGCGCTCCTGCAGGAGACGCGGATAGGCGACCCTCGTCACGTCCTCGAGCACCCAGGTGAGGTCCGAGAAGATGTTCCCGTTGTAGCTGTAGCTCTCGCCGGGGACACCCTCGCTCGTGTGCGTGAGGACGTGGCGCACGAGGATCGGCTGCTCGAGGTAGCGCACCGGATCGGGCGCGAACCACCGTCGATCCGGAAGTCCTTCATGGGCGTGTCGAGCGATAGCTTCCCCTGTTCGACGAGCTGCAGCGTCAGCACCGCCGCGAGCGGCTTCGAGACCGAGGCGATGCGATAGCGCGTCTCCGGCTTCGCCCAGACCTCCCGCTCCAGGTCCGCCAGGCCGAAGCCGCGGCTCCAGACGAGCTTTCGGTCCTGCACCAGCGCGGCCGACATGCCCGGGATGCAATAGCGCTCCATGAGTCGCTCCAGCACCGGCTCGAGGCGCGCGATCCGCGCAGGGAGCTCGTCAGGTTCCTGCGCCGCGAGGCTCGGCTCGAGCAACATGACGGCGGCCAGCATCCAGGCATGGAGGAGAGAAGCCATGGACTCGGCGCAGGGGCGCGACGGAGAGCGAAACGGAGTCCGGCGGAAGGCCCGAGCGCCGGCCGCCGATGGTGGCCGTGCCCTTGCGGCTCGGCAAGTACAGTTCCTGCTGCGCGTGTAAGCCCCTCGCTCGAAGCGCGCGTAACCCTGCGCGAGGTGATCCTCCGATGTCTGGTCCGTGCAGCGGAGAGAGAGGTTCCGGGCCGGGCCGACCGTGACCAGCGGATCCGTGAGAGAATGGGGGGCACGAGCCAGTCGAACTCGATCCCACTTCTCCCCGGGAAGGTTCGATCCGTACATTGCTGGCGAGCGCGTCCATGTCCGAGCCCACCCAGACTCCCGATCCCGACGACGTCATCCCCGCCGCGCGCGGCGAGGGTCAGCGGCCCGAGGAGCACACGCTCGCGCTCGGGGCCTCCGAATCGGCCGAGATCCTGGGGCAGATCGAGCGCGCCAAGGCCGGCGACGCGGCGGCCCTGAACGATCTCTTCGCGCGCCACCACGGACTGATGGTCGAGCTGGCGCGGCGCAAGCTGGGTGCGCGCCTGCGCCAGAAGGAGGACGCCGACGACCTGGCCCAGACCACCTTCCGCGAGGCCACGCGCGACTTCCGCCAGTACCAGTACCGCGGCGAGGGCTCGTTCCTGCGCTGGCTGATGCAGATCCTGCAGAACAAGATCCGCGACAAGGCCGAGTACTACGGCGCGAACAAGCGCGACGTCTCGCGCGAGTTCTCGAGCGACGAGCGCATCGGCGATTCCGGCGACCTCAAGCGCTACGACCCGCCCAGCAAGGACCTCTCGGTCACGCAGGTCCTGGCGCGCGAGGAGGAGTTCAAGATCCTGCGCAGCGCGCTGGAGGAGCTCTCGCCCGATCACCGCAAGGCGATCACGCTGATGTTCTTCGAAGGGCACTCGCTGCGCGAGGCCGGCGAGCTCATGGAGGGCCGCTCGGAGGACGCCGTGCGCATGCTCCTGCGCCGGGCCGAGTCGCGCCTGCACGAGCTGACCCGCATCCGCCTGACGAAGTAGCCGTTCTCGGCCGTCCCGGCCGCCGCTTGCCAGCCCGCTCGCCGCGCCCTACCCTCTCCGGCCTTCGAGCACCGCCTCCGGGTTCGAGCGTGGGCCACTAACTCAATCGGCAGAGTGCCATGTTCACAGCGTGGAAGTTACTGGTTCGAATCCAGTGTGGCCCACCATCTAACATGTTGTCGGTAGTGGACTTGCGCTGAAGGGCTCCTTCGCGGTACGTGCGCTCGAGCGTGTGGATGTCCACGTGTATCCACACCGAATCAGGCAGGGGAGCAAGGCCGGCGTCCGCGTGCAAGGCGTTGGATGGACGGAGGTTGCGAGGAAGGAGATCCCGCACCCCGAACAAGCAACTGCCATGCGCCGAGCGTGGCACTTGCTGGTTCACGCCTGGATGCCATGCACCCCGCTCTCGTCGTCGGGGCTGCTCCTCGCGCACCGTCGTTCGGCGAGTTGTCGAAATCGCTCCGCGCTTCCAAGCCTCGGAGCTTCCTTCGCGGCGGGCTGCACACAGTCGCTGCTTGAGGCGCCTCGCAAGGATCACTTGTCGCCGGGAACCGAAGGTCGCGAAGTCGTGAGGGGGCCAGCAATGATCCTGGCGGGGCGGAGGCCGAGGAAGTTGGCGGCGTTCACGGGCGGGTAGTTGCCGCGGGTCGCCGAGCGCGCGAACACGGCCTTGTTGATGAAGCAGCCACCACGGGAGTTGCGCAAGGAAGAGGTGTACTTGTCCTCGCACCATTCCCAGACGTTCCCCATCACGTCGTGGAGCCCGAAAGGATTGGCTCGGTAGCTCCCGACCGCTGCGTGGACGGTGTTCCCGTCATCCCACGCCTCGCAAAACCAGTCCGCTTGAGCACCGTGCGCTCGAGCCCACCCGTCAGCAACATTCCCGGCCGAAGCCAGCTCCTTCGGATCCGAGCCCGTCCACCACGGAGTCTCTGTCCCGCCCCGCGCTCCATGCTCCCACTGCGCTTCGCTCGGCAGGATCAAACCCAGCCTGCTACACGTCTCCGTGCATGTCGTCCAGTTCACCTGCTCCACAGGGTGCAGCAGATCGACCGCGCGGCCGGCTCGGTTCCAGCTCTCCAGGTAGTTGCCCGGCCGGTAGTAGCTCGGATTGCGTCCCGTGAGCCGCAACCACTGTCCCTGCGTCAGCTCGTACTTCGACAGGAAGAACGCGGACAGCGTCACCTCGTGTACGGGCGACTCGCTGGGCTCCGCCTGCGGGTCGTAGTTGGGCCCGTTCGGATCCTTGTTCTGGGCTCCCATCTGGAACGTCCCGCCCGGGAGCAGCACGAACACGAGGCCCGTCTCCTCCTTCAAGGCGAGCTTTCCGTCCGCGCCGCGTACGGCCGGCGCGCCGGTCTGGAGATGCGCGAACTCCCACAGCCCGGAGTCCGGATCGCGCCCGATGGGCAAGAGGCCGAGTTGCGGCGTGATCCAGCGGCCGCCGTACTGCGGGCACTCCTTCGGATCCGCGATCGACGCGATGGCAGCAGACCACAGCCGCCGTGCTTCCTGTCCGCTGACCGAACGCTCATCGATGGTCGCGGCAAAGTCTCTGCGCTGCTCGATGCCCCAGCCATGCTCGGGTGAGAGCCCGGCGATCCATCCGGTCTTCGGATCCGCGAATGCTTCGATCTCCGCCACCAGCTTCTGGAGCTGGTTGTGCCACCAGGTGCCCTGCTCGTCCGCGAAGTGGTAGTCCTCGGCCGCCGAGACCTCCGCCCGCAGCGCGGCGAGCTCCGACTCGGCCGTCGCGAGCGTCGCGCCGCTGCGCGCGGCGTTCACGGCCCTGCGCAGTTCCGCGGCCTTGGTCTCGTAGTCGTCGCGCCGTTCGGGCGGCGCTGCTTCCAGCGCCGTCGCGCTCTCTTGCAGCGCTTCGTCGTCGAGGCCGTTTGCGAACAGCGCCCACGCAAGCGTGTCGCCGGCCCGCGCCGCACCCTCGTCGTCCTCGACCCTCTCGATCGCCAGGCGCGCCAGCGCCAGTCCTTCCGCCTCGCGGCCGAACTCCGTCCGAGTCGGATCCACCAGGGATCGCGCGAGCCCGTTCAAGCCGAGCGCGTCGGAGGGGAGACTCGAAGCATCCAATGCGAAGGCCGGCGGCTGAGCCTTGCCGTCGCGCACGTTCTGAGCCGCACGCAACGCCGCGACCCTCGTCTCGAGCGGCGCCAGCTCGCCGAAGCGCGGGTGAGCGCGCCGTCTGGCTTCGCGCTCTTCCTCCGTCAAAGGAATCGCGCGTTCGCGCAGCTTCGCAAGCTGTGCGCGGTGTCCGGGATCGTCGCCGTGCGGATCCAAACCCGCGACGAGTTCGTGCGCCCGCTCCAGCCACCTTTCGTACGCCGGGAGCTTCTCCGGCTCCGCGGGCCAGAGTCGATCCGCTTCGGCCTGGAGATCCACCAGGCGCTGGAACGCCGAGAGCCGCAACACCTCGTCGGCCCTTTTGGTCGCTGCGTCGGCTGCGGCCTTCTCGCGCAGGGCCGACTGATCCGCGGCAACTCGGCGCTGCTCCGACTCCGTGGTCTTGGTTTCCAGCGCGAGGTTGGAACGGCCCAGCGCCCGGTTCGTGCGCACGTTCATGACGAGCAGCAGCGCGATCACGGTGAACGTCACGGCCACGATCGCCGCTGCCGAGCTCTTGCCCGGGTTGCGCTTGATCCACTTGAGCGTGCGCTCCAGGCGCGTCGGCGGCGTTGCGTGGATCGGCTCGTCGGCAAGATGCCGCCGCAGGTCCGCGGCCAGCTCCTGCATCGTCGCGTAGCGCTTGTCGCGCTCCTTCTCCAGCGCATGGTTAGCGATCACGGCCAGATCGCGCGGGACCTTCGAGCGGATCGTGCGCGGGTCCGGCGGGTCCCGGTGCAGGATGTGCTCCGCCAGCTGCTGCAGGGTGTCGCCCTCGAACGGCCGGCGCAGCGCGAGCAGCTCGTACAGGATGACCCCGAGCGAGAAGACGTCCGTGCGGTGGTCGAGGCCGCTGCGCTTCGCCTCCACCTGCTCCGGGCTCATGTAGAGGTAGGTGCCCGCGATGTCGCCGGTCTCGGACATGGCTGCCTCGTCGGTGATGCGCGCGAGCCCGAAGTCCGTGACCTTGGGCCGGTCCTCCGAGGTGATCAGCACGTTCTGCGGCTTGAGGTCGCGGTGGATGACGCCCGCCTCGTGGGCCGTCTGCATCGCCTCGGCGATCTCGGCCACGAGGCGCGCGACCTCGCGGTCGTAGCCCGCGGGCGCCTCGGGAGCGCGCGCCACTTCGTCCAGGAAGTCCTTGAGCGTCCAGCCCCCGCCCACGTACTCCATCGCGATCCAGGCCAGGCCCTCGGACTCACCGTGGCCGTACACTGTCACGAGGCCCGGATGGGAGAGCCGCCCGCCGGCGCGCGCCTCGCGCGCGAAGAGCTCGAGCTGGCGCTCGGTCACGCACTCCGGCCGCACGAACTTCACCGCCACCGTCCGATGCAGGGAGAGCTGCTCGGCCTCCCAGATCTGTCCCATCCCGCCCTGGCCGATCATGGACACGAGCCGGAAGTCGCCCACGACCTTGCCCGCGGCGAGGCCGGGCGCCGGCTGCGGACGCTCCTCCGCGCCCTTCCTTCGGAAGAACGACAGCGAGCCCTCCGCGAGCCGCTGCGGCATGGCGCGGCGCATCGCACGCCACACCGGGTCGTCGCCGGGCAGCGACGGGCTGGATGCGGATTCTTCGGGCTTCTCGGGCGCAGGCAAGCGCGGTCATCCTCCTCGCGGTGGGGGAGAGCATAGTGGGGATCGATCCGGAAGTGCCTGTTGGCCGGGCCAAGGCCAGGGCGCTGGTTACGTCCCTTCGAAGGCGGATGCGTTTGACCGAGGGCTGGTACCCTGGCCGCCGCATGCCCCGTGAATTCGACGTGATCATCGAGAAGGACGAGGAAGGCTCCTTGGTGGCCACGGTTCCCGCGCTGCCCGGGTGCCACACGCAGGCTCGTTCCCTCGACGAACTGATGGACAGGGTCAAGGAAGCGATCGCGCTGTGGCTCGAGGTCGAGGGCTCGCCGCCAAAGGCCCTGGACTTCGTCGGCGTGCAGCGCATCCAAGTAGCGTGACTCCGAAGCGTCCCGTCCTATCCGGCAAGGATCTCATCCGCGCTCTGGGTCGGCTCGCATTCGAGGTCGTTCGAGTCCGCGAGGAGTCATCACTTCCTTCGGCATCCGGATGGTCGGGTCACGGTCGTCCCCGTTCAAGGCAAGGAAGAGATCGGACCGGGCCTGCTGGGCAAGATTCTCCACGACTGCAGGGTGACTCGCGAAGAGCTGACCGGGAGCCTTTGATTCGACGTGAAGGCCGCGCGAGCCCATCCGTCGCGCAGTGCACGGCGGCAGCTCGCTTCAGAGAGTTCGGTCGCCGAGAAGTCTTCAGCGGATCGCCACAGCCGCATCGACGGTGACGGGGAGCGACATGTGCTGGGGGTGGCCCTCCCTGGATTCAGTGGACACCGGGGTTGAGGTTTGAGGAGTAGAGGGAAGCGGTCGTCGTTCGTCAAGGGGGGAAGGGGTCTGGGGAAGGGTTCTCCCTTCCCCAGTTTGGGGGAGCCGCGCGGAGCGGAGCCCTGCGGAGCTCGAGCGCAGCGCGGCGTTCCGGGGGCCGAGCCCCCGGGAGGTGGAGGTTCCAAGGAGGAGGAGACTCACAACTTGTGGACAGCGTCGCGGCTTCGATCCTGAAGAGAGCGATGCTCGTTCTCGGGCCTCTGGGCGGGCATGCTGATCCCTCGCAGGGGCCTGTCTTGCTCTTTGAGGCCGGGGTCCCGACGAAGATCGAGGCACGCGCGAGCTCATCCTGCGCGGCGACTCGCCTCGTAGTCGGCCGGCGAGAGGTAGCCGAGGCTCGAGTGCAGGCGTCGGCGGTTGTAGAAGACCTCGAGGTAGTCGTGGAGAGCAGCGCGCGCCTCGGCGTAGCTCGTCCAGCGTGCTTCGTGCACGAGCTCCTGCTTGAGCGTGCCGTTGAAGCTCTCGACCACGGCGTTGTCGTAGCAGTTGCCGCGGCGGCTCATGCTGACCTGGGTCCCGAGGACCTCGAGCTTGGCTCTGTAGGCAGAGCTCGCGTACTGACCGCCGCGATCCGAGTGGTGGATCATGTTGGGAGCGGGGACGCGCGCGCCCAGCGCCATGTCCAGGGCGCTCTCGACGAGCTCGCTTCTCATGTGAGCGGCGAGTGCCCAGCCCACGACCCTGCGCGAGTAGAGATCCAGGATCACCGCCAGGTACAGGAAGCCGCCGGAGGCCATCGGGATGAAGGTGATGTCGCCGGCCCAGACCTGGTCGGGGCCCTCGACCTGGAACTTGCGATCGAGCGTGTTGGGAGCGACGGGGAGCGCGTGCTCGGAGTCGGTCGTCGTGCGGAAGCGACGTTTGACCTTGCCCTGCAGCCCGTCCTTGCGCATCAGGCGCTCCACGCGCGACTTCCCGGCCTGCACGTCGTTCTTCTTGAGCTGGGCGTGCACGCGCGGGCTGCCGTACGTGCCGCGGCTGCCGGCGTGGATCTCGTGGATCTGGCCGCGCAGCTCGGCCTCGCGCTCTTCCCGCGGACTGGGACGAGGACGCCGACGCCAGGCGTACAGCCCGGCCGGGGAGACCTCCAGGACCCGACACATGAGCCGGATCGGGAAGTGAGCCTTCTGCGCCTCGATCAGCTCGAAGGCCGATCGCTGTCCTTGGCGAAGAAGGCCGCGGCTTTCCTAAGAAACTCCACCCACGGGCTCTGCTGGCTTGCCTTCGACAAGCGCGTAGCCAAGTTCCCGAGCGCGACGCTGGAGATTGTGCAGGACACGCTTCCGATACCGCTCCTCGTAGTGGTTGGCGCCCGGATCGGCGTACGCCATTCCAAATCGCAGTGCGTTGTAGAACAGGACGGCCAACTTTCTCGCAGTGGCCGTTACCGCCTTGGCCTTGCCACCGCGAGCAGCAAGCCGCCGGTAGAACGCGCCCAGGGCCGTCTGGGTACGTCCCACGTTCACCGCTGCGATGCGCAAGAGAACAGCCGCACGGTTCGACGAGCGGCGAGTCCTTGAGCTCAGGACCCGTCCGCCCGAGATCTTGTTGCCCGGTGCGAGCGTGAGCCAGGACGTGAAGTGCTTCGACGTCGGCCACTTTCGCATGTCGTCTCCGCACTCCCCGACGAGCTGGAGCACGGTGTAAGGACCCAGCCCATGGATCTGACTGAGATCGGCCCCAAGTAGCTTGTACAGCGATCCGCGGACATCGAACTTCGGTTCGTTCTTCCCTGCCGCGTGTCGCACGGACGGCATGGGTGTCTCGGGTGGCTTGCAGTCCTCGTTCAGGACCCGCAGGACGGCATGGATCTCCACGTCGCACTCGGCAACCTTGGTCTGAAGGAAGTCGTAGAGTTCGAGCGCGTGGCGGAGAGCAAGGACATGCTCCGGCCTGTAGTTGCCCGTCAGAGCGTAGCTGATCGTCTCCGCCGACTCCTTGCACCGGACGTCCCGATGCCGAGCAAGCGTGGCGGGATCGCGGTCACCGCCGATGATTCCGCGGATGATCTTCATGCCCGTTGCACCGGTGATGTCTGTCACCACGTGGTGCAGCTGGACATTCATCTGCATCAGGGCCTTCTGCATGTGCTGGATGTGCATTGCCGCCTGCTCGATCAGGCGTGTCCGGTGGCGCAGGATGGCCCGGAGCCGAACCACCCGGTCCTGAGGGCGGAAACTCCCGCGCAGCAAGCCATGCTCGTGGAGCTGCTGCAACCACTGGGCGTCGTTGACGTCGGTCTTTCGGCCGGGGACGTTCTTCACGAAGCGCGCGTTGACGAGCAGCACTTCAAACCCGCGTGCCTCGAGGATCTCGAAGACGGGGATCCAATACACCCCCGTCGATTCCATCGCGATGGTCGTGACACCGACTTCCTTCAGCCAGTCGGCAAGCTGATGCAGGTCACCAGTGAAGCTACGAAACGTACGAACGGAGTCTTCCGCGCGGTCCGGTGGGACCGCAACGACATGGAACGTCGAACCGACATCGAGTCCCGCTGCGCCGGCATGAACGGTCGAGAGCGGTTGCCTGGTCTTCCCGCGCTTGTTGCTTTTCATGGTTGCTTCCTTTCGGGTGGATGCCCGAGAGGAGGGGTGGGCGAAGCTGATCACTTTCCTAAACGGGATCGCCGCATGGCGTCACCAATCTCAAGTCCGCAGCCACCCCCGGGCCATGTTTTTTAACGGGCTCGAAGGCACCAGTAAGCGAACGGCCACTCCTCACGGGTAGGCAGATGGTAGACCAGGCCAGAGTTTCTGGTCCAACAGGAAGCGTGACCGCGCCCGATGGTTTTTTAGGAAGTCGCGCTCCATCCGCAGTGTGTGGATCTCGCGGCGGAGCTGCTGGAGCTCCTTCTTCTCCTCGCTCGTCAGGGCGCCATCCGCACCGCGCCCCTCGTCGACTTCAGCCTGCTTCACCCAGTTGCGGAGCGAACTCGCGGTGAGATCCAGGTCCCTGGCCACCTGGGAGAGGTTGCCGACCCTGCGGACCAGGTTGACCGCATCGGCCTTCTGTTCGGAGCTATAGCTGCGTCGGTTTCTCTTCGACATCGTGGACATCCTGGCGCATTCCGCGCCATCTGGGGTGTCCACTTTCTCCAGGGAAGGTCA
>JABFRZ010000689.1 GCA_013140785.1 Planctomycetota bacterium
GCCCCATCCCTCCGCCCGCCCCGCCTCCGAAGAGCGAGTCCAGACCGAAACCGGGCGGAGCCCCCGCGAGCTGTCCGTCCGCCGACAGTCCCTTGAGAGCCTCCTTCTTCTCCTTCAACCCGAAGCGCGCGCCCAGGCCGAGCTTGTTCATCCCCTTCATCATCTGCTTCATGCCCTTGAAGGACTTGAGCATCTCGTTGACGGCGGCGATCTCTTGCCCTGAGCCGCGCGCGATGCGCCGGCGGCGGCTCACGTCGAGGCTGTCCGGGTGCAAGCGCTCGAAGGGCGTCATCGAGGTGAACAGCGCCTCGAGGCGGTTCATCTTCTTGTCGTCCATGTCGATCTGGTCGACCAGTCCGCCCATGCCGGGCAGCATGCCGAGCACCTTCTTCATCGGGCCGAGGCGCCGGAACATGCGGATCTGCGCCAGCATGTCCTCGAGCGTGAACGACCCGAGGACCATCTTCTCGTAGGCCGCCTGGGCCTCGCCCTCGCTGATCTTCTCCTGGGCTTGCTCGACCAGGCCCACCACGTCGCCGAGGCCGAGGATGCGCCCCGCCATGCGCTCGGGATGGAAGGGCGCGAGGTCTTCGAGCTTCTCGCCCGTGCCGATGAACAGGATCGGCGCGCCCGTGACGGCCTTGAGGCTGACCGCCGCGCCGCCGCGCGCGTCGCCGTCGAGCTTGGTCAGGATCAGGCCCGTGAGTCTCAGGTGCTGATGGAAGGCCTGGGCCGAACGCACGGCGTCCTGGCCCGTCATGGCGTCGCACACGAGCAGCGTGTCGTGGGGCGAGGTGCGTGCGGCGATCTCGGCCACCTCGCGCATCAGCTCCTCGTCCACGTGCAGGCGCCCGGCGGTGTCGAGCAGCACCACGTCGCGCGCCAGCGCTCCCGCCTCGCGCACGCCCTGGGCACAGACCTCGGCCGGGGACAGGCCGGCGCGATGGAAGACCGGGATCCCGAGGCGCGTGCCGAGCACGCGCAGCTGCTCGACGGCCGCGGGACGCTTGATGTCGGCCGCCACCAGCAGCGGCCGCAGCTTGTGCTTGTCGCGCAGGAGCATCGCCAGCTTGGCGCAGGTGGTGGTCTTGCCCGAACCCTGCAGACCCGCCAGGAGGATGACCGTCGGCGGGAGCTTCGCGAAGGCGAGGCGCGCGTCGGTGGGGCCCATGAACTCGACCAACGCCTGGTGGACCGCGTGGACGAACTGCTGCGAGGGCGCGACCCCTTGGACCGACTTGGCCCCGAGGACCCCGGCGCGCACGCGCTCCACCAGGTCGCGCGCGACCTGGAAATGCACGTCGGCCTCGAGCAGGGCCGCGCGCACGGCCTCCAGGCCCTCCTCGATGTTCTGGTCGGTCAGCTCGCGCTTGCCGCGCAGCCCGGCGAAGGCCGAGCCCAGTCGTTCACTCAGGGTCTCGAACACGGGGGCGAGGATGATAGCCATGCCCGTTCGTGCGCGCCGCCCTGATGTCGTCCGGCCGCGCGGGACAGTCCGCTCGGGACCGAGGCGCGCGGGGGACCGCAAGTCACGACCGGCACAGCTGCTTGCCGGATGTCGCCATTTTTTTTGAGGCTCGCGCTCTTCCTGGTCGTCCATCTCCGTACCAAGAAGGCGCCCGTACTGCTTCCCGGCCTCGGCCGGCGAAGCGAGGCCGGCTCGAGTTCGCAGGGGAACTCGGGCCGGTCTCTCTTTTTTTCTTCCCTTGGCCTGCTCAGGCGGGCTGGCTCTCGCCCGGAACCGATTCGCGGCGGATCGTGGCGCCGAGCTGCGAGAGGCGCTCCTCGATGCGCTCGTAGCCGCGGTCGATGTGGTAGACGCGGTGCACTTGCGTCTGGCCCTTGGAGACGAGCCCGGCCAGCACCAGGGCCGCCGAAGCGCGCAGGTCGCTGGCCATGATGCTCGCGCCCGAGAGGGTCCGCACCCCTTCGACCACCGCGGCGGTCTCCTGGCGCCGGATGCGGGCGCCGAGGCGCAGGAGCTCGGCCAGGTGCATGTAGCGGTCCGGGAAGATCCGTTCCGTGATCACACTCACCCCATCGGCCAGGGCCATGAGCACCATCCACTGCGCCTGCAGGTCGGTCGGGAAGCCGGGGTAGGGCTGGGTCGTGATGTCGGTCGGCCGCAGGCGCTCGGCCAGGTCGCGCGGCTGGGTCTCGATCCAGTCCGGGCCGCGCTCGATGCCGACGCCGGAGCGGTAGAGCGCATCGAGCAGCGCGGTCAGGTGCTCGGGCCGGCAACCCTCGACCCGCACGCGACCGCCGGTGATGGCGCCCGCCACGACGAACGTCCCCGCCTCGATGCGGTCGGGAATGACGCGATGTCGCGCACCGTGCAGAGCCTCGACTCCCTCGACCTCGATCGTGGGCGCACCCGCACCGTGGATCTTCGCGCCCATCGCGTTCAGGCAGTTGGCGAGGTCCACCACCTCCGGCTCGCAGGCCGCGCAGGTGAGCACCGAGCGCCCGCGCGCGAGCGCCGCGGCCATCATCACGTTGCGCGTGGCGCCCACCGAGGACCCCGAGGAGGTCGCGAGGTAGGCCTCGCCGCCGGGCAATCCGCCGGGCGGCGCCTCGGCCACGACGTAGCCCTCCTGGGTGCGGATCGTGGCGCCCAGGGCCTCGAAGCCGCGGATGTGCGCATCCACCGGTCGCACGCCGATCGAGCAGCCGCCCGGGTAGCTCACCTCGGCTCGCCCGCGCCGCCCGAGCAGTGGCCCGAAGACCTCGAAGGAGGCGCGCATCTTGCGCACGAGCTCCCAGGGCGCGACCGGCTGAGCCGAGGGCTGGGTGCAGATCTCGAGCGCGTTCGGCCCGGTGTGCTCGACCCTGGCGCCGAGCATCTCGAGGATGCGCAGCATCGTGCGCACGTCCGAGAGGTCGGGCACATTCTCGAGCGCGAGCGGCTGCTCGGTGAGGAGCGAGGCCGCCAGGATCGGCAGGACCGAGTTCTTGGCGCCGGCCGTGCGCACGGTTCCGGACAACGGGCTCCCGCCCTGGATGACGAAGATGTCCACGGCTGCGATTCCTGGGGCGGGTGGGCCTACGGCGTGTGAGATTTCGGAGGGGGGAGCGACTTGGCGGGCGCGAGCATGCGGCCCAGCGGACGCCCGCCGAGCACGTGAAGGTGCAGGTGATCCACCTCCTGGCCGCCGTGGGTACGCGCGTTGGCGATCAGGCGCCAGCCCTGCTCGAGCCGCTCCTTGCGCGCCACCTCCGCGGCGCCAAGCAGCAGGGCCCCAGCCAGGGGAAGGTCCTCGAGCTCGTGCAGCGAGGCGAGGTGCACCTTGGTGACGACCAGCACGTGGACCGGGGCCTGGGGATGGATGTCCCGGAAGGCGAGCACGTCCGCGTCCTCGTGGACTCGGGCCGCGGGCAACTCGCCAGCCACGATGCGACAGAAGATGCAGCTCATGCGCGGAGTTCCTCCACGCGTCACCACCCTACGCATGGCGCGCCCGTATCCAAGCTTGTTGTGCGGCGGACGGCGCGAACGGCGCGCCCATTCCACGTGGCTCGAGGGTCGCCCATTTGACCCTCCTCCGGCCCGCCCATATCATTTCGCCCCCTCGCGGGCGGTCGCGCCCATGCGCCTATGCGGGAGGCTCCACTCGCTCCCGCGCGCCGACCGACCCCGGCTCCGCTCCCGAACCCCGTCCTCGCCCGATGACCCCCGAGACTGCCCAACCCGAGAACAGCGTCGCTACCTCGCCCGAGCGCGCTCCCGAGACCCCGGCCTTCGACCTGGAGAAGGAAGCGCTCTCCTTCGCGGCGCTCGAGGCCGGGCGCGTGCTCGTGTACGAGTCGCTGGACGCGAAGCAGCGCTTCAAGAACAAGGTCGAGGCCATGCCGACCACGGGCGAGCCCGGGCGGCGTCGCGGACTGGGCCTGTGGGTCTTGGCCGAGTACGAGCGCAGCGCGCGCGAACTCGCCGCGCACGAGACCGACGATACGGCGGCCTACACACGCGCGCGCTGCCTGTTCGCGCTGCGGCGCTTCGACGAGGCGGCCGCAATCTTCCAGCGCCTGGCCGACAAGCACCAGCAGGAGCCACGCCCGCGTTCCGGCCTGCTCGAAGCCAAGCTCGAGTCCGCACTCCTGAAGAAGCCCGAGGAGTCGACCAAGCTGGGTGAGGATCTGGCGCGCTCCGTGGCGGCCGCGCCGGGCGGCTTCGCCGCCTCGGTCGAGGGACTGTACTTGCACGGACGCGCGGCCGAGCTGCAGCGCGACCTCGACGGGGCCCTGGAGGCCTACGAGCGCGCGCGCACGATCGATCCCGAGCACATGAACCTGCTGACGCGCTTCGCGCACTTGGCCGAGCGCAGCGGGCTCGACGAACTCGCGCTGGAGCTCTACGAGGAACTCGTGCTGCTGCGCGGGATCGACACGCGCGCCCTGCTCAACCTGGGCGTCCTGTACGAGGACAACGGGCGCGACGCCGACGCGGCCTCGTGCTACGACACCGTCCTGCGCAACGACGCCACCAACGAGCGCGCGCGCATGTATCTCGCCGATGCAAGAGCGGCGATGAACATGTACTACGACGAGGACCTGGAGAAGAAAGAGGACCGCCTCAACCAGATCCTGCGCATCCCGATCACGGACTTCGAGCTCTCCGTGCGCGCGCGCAACTGCCTCAACAAGATGCAGATCACGACCCTCGGCGACCTGGTGCAAAAGACCGAGCAGGAGCTCTTGTCCTACAAGAACTTCGGCGAAACCTCGCTGACCGAGATCAAGGAGATCCTGCACTCGAAGGGCCTGCGCCTCGGCATGCCGCGCGACGAGGCCGTGGCCTCGATCGAAGCCCATGCGCGCCGCCTGCAGACCGGCGACCGCTCGGACGTGATGAACAAGCCGATCCTCGAGCTCTCGCTCTCGATCCGCGCACGGCGCACGGTCGAGACGCTGGGCTGCTTGACGGTCGGCGACGTCACCAAGCACTCGGCCGAGGAGCTGCTCGGCATGCCCAACTTCGGCCAGACCTCGCTGCAGGAGCTGCGCACGAAATTGACCGAGCTCAACCTGAAGCTGAAGGGCGAGTAGACCGCTCGGCCGAGCAGGCCGCTCGAGCCGGGACACCCGCGCGCGCCCGTGTACGATTTCATCGAAGGCCGCTTGAGCGAACGCCGGCCGACGCACCTCGTGCTCGAAGCGGGCGGCATCGGCTACGACCTGGCCGTGCCGCTCGGAGCCGATTTTCCGGTGCGCGAAGGGCGCGTGCGTGCCTGGACCCACCTCATCGTGCGCGAAGATGCGCACCTCCTGTTCGGCTTCCCGGAACGCGAGCGGCGCGAGCTCTTCCGCCTCCTGCTGGAGGTGCGCGGTGTCGGGCCCGCGGTGGCCCTGGCGGTGCTCTCGAGTCTGCCCGGGGACGAGCTCCTGCGCGCCATCGCGGCCCAGGACTCGGCGCCCTTCCTGCGCGTCAAGGGCATCGGCAAGAAGACCGCCGAGCAGATCCTGCTGGACCTCCGCGACAAGGCCCCGCGCATGCTGGCCGAAGTCGAGCGCGGCACGCTGGTGCCGCGCGCAGGCGCTCCGACGCGGCGCCTGGAGGACGCGGTGCGCGCGCTGATCTCGATCGGCTACGGTGACAAGGAGGCGCGGAAGTCCGTCGAACGCGCGGCCGCGAAGGTCCAAGGCGACGACCTGGAGCTGCTGGTACGCACCGCGCTCCAGGAATAGGCTGCCGGCCGCCGACACAGCCTCTCCCAGGCGCCCCCTGCGCTCTCCCACATGACCGACGCGCACCAGCCCCGCATCCTGATCAGCGACGAGCTCGACCCCGCGGCCATGGAGGTCTTCCGCCGCGCCGGCTTCGAGCCCGAGGTCAAGACCGGCCTGAAAGAGGACGAGCTCTGCCAGGTGATCCGCGGCGTCGAGGCGCTCGTGATTCGCTCGGCCACCAAAGTCACGCGCAAGGTGCTCGAGGCCGCCAGCGACTTGCGCGTGATCGGGCGCGCAGGCATCGGCGTGGACAACGTGGACCTCGAGGCCGCGACCGAGCGCGGGATCGTGGTCATGAACACGCCGCGCGGCAACGCCACGACCACGGCCGAGCTGGCGATCGCGCTCCTGCTCGCGCTGGCGCGCCACATCCCGCGCGCCGACCGCCTGGTGCGCAGCGGCAAGTGGAAGGTCAAGGGCCTGGTGGGCACCGAGGTCTTCGGCAAGACGCTGGGCGTGCTCGGGCTCGGGCGCATCGGACGCCTGGTGGCCGAACGCGGGCGCGGCCTCGGCATGAAGGTCGTGGCGCACGACCCCTATCTCTCGGGCGAGGGCGCGCTCGCGCCCGTCGCGGGCATCGAGCTGCTCGAACTCGACGCGCTGCTCGAACGCTCCGACTTCGTCAGCGTGCACGTGCCACTCAACGACTCGACCCACAACCTGATCTCCTGGGAGCAACTCGCGCGCATCAAGCCGGGCGCGCGCCTGATCCAGGCCGCGCGCGGCGGCGTGGTGGACGAGGAGGCCGTGCTCGACGCGCTCTCCTCGGGCAAGCTGGCCGGTGCCGCCTTCGACGTGTTCGTGGACGAGCCGCCGCCCAAGGACCACCCGCTGCTCGCGCGCGACGACGTGATCGTCACGCCGCACCTCGGGGCCAGCTCGGAAGAGGCGCAGCTGCGCGTGGCGCTCGACATCGCCGAGCAGATCTCCAACTTCCTCACGAAGGGCGTGGCCGAGAACGCCGTCAACGCACCCACACTCCCGGCCGAGGCCATGGCCGAGGTCGCGCCCTTCCTGCTCTTGTGCGAGAAACTCGGCAGCTTCCTGGCGCAACGCATGCAGGGCCAGATCCGCAAGGTCGAGTTCACCGTCGGCGGCGAGGTCACGCGCCACGGCGTCGAGCACCTGAAGCTCGCCTTCCTGGTGGGTGTCCTGCGGCACACCTGCGACCGCAGCGTCAACTTCGTCAATGCGCCCGCGCTGGCGCGCGAGCGCGGCATTCTGGTGCTCGAGAGCCGCGAGGAGCGCCCCGACTTCCGCGGCGGCGAGGTCAGCGTGCGCGCCAGCGAGAAGGCCGGCGGGCGCAACCACCGCATCGCGGGCGCGGTCTTCGGGCGCGAGCCGCGCATAATCGCGGTGGACGACCTGCGCCTCGACCTGCCGCCCAAGGGCATCTTGCTGGTCACGCGTCACAAGGAC
>JABFRZ010000394.1 GCA_013140785.1 Planctomycetota bacterium
CCCCCACCCTGTTCCGACGAACGAACGCCGTCCCGACGAACGAACGCCGTCCCGACGAACGAACGCCGTCCCGACGAACGAACGCCGTTTCGACCCACGACGCCCCATGACGAACGACGCCCCCGCTCCGGTCATCGCCCGGCTCCGCGAAGCCCACCGGCGCATGAAGGAGGAGCTGCACCGCGTGATCGTGGGCCAAGACGAGGCCATCGACCTCCTGCTGCTGGCGGTGCTCTCGCGCGGCCACTGCTTGCTGGTGGGCGTGCCCGGCCTGGCCAAGACCCTGCTCATCTCGAGCTTGGCGAAGACCCTCGACCTCTCCTTCAACCGCATCCAGTTCACGCCCGACCTGATGCCGGGTGACATCACCGGGACCGAGCTCCTGCACATCGACCCGGAGACCAACGAGCGCCGCTTCCGCTTCGCCAAGGGGCCGATCTTCGCCAACGTGATCCTGGCCGACGAGATCAACCGCACCCCGCCCAAGACCCAGTCGGCGCTGCTCGAATCGATGATGGAGCGCCAAGTCACGATCGGCGGCATGCGTCACCCCCTGCCCGACCCGTTCTTCGTGCTCGCCACCCAGAACCCGATCGAGCAGGAAGGTACCTACCCCTTGCCCGAGGCGCAGCTCGACCGCTTCATGTTCATGGTCCACGTGCCCTACCCGTCGCGCGACGAAGAGCGCGAGATCCTGCGCCGCACGACCGGCGCCGCGAGCGTGGGCCTGCGGCAAGTGTTGAGCGCGAGCGAGCTCGGCGAGCTGCAGGAAGCGGTGCGCTCGGTACCCGTGGCCGACCACGTGCTCGACTACGCCCTGGACCTGACGCGCGGCACGCGTGTGCACTCGAGCGAGCCGCTGCCCTTCCTACGCGAGTGGATCACCTGGGGCGCCGGCCCGCGCGCGAGTCAGTTCCTCGTGCTCGGCGCCAAGGCCCACGCCGCGATCCAGGGCCGCAATCACGTGTCGGTCGAGGACGTGAAGGCGGTCGCGCACCCGGTGCTGCGCCACCGCATCGTCACCAACTTCTCGGCCAGCGCCGAGGGCATGACCAGCGACCGGATCATCGATCGTCTGCTGTCCGAGGTCGATCCGTCCGCCGCCGTGGGCGCGGGCCTCCCGGGCGTCCGTTCGGCGGGCTAGGGCTAGCCACTTTTGGAAGCTCCCGCCGGGCGAACCCCCTCCGCGCTCGATCCGGCGGTGCTGGATCGGCTCGAGGGTCTTTCGCTGGTGGCGCGCACGGTGGTCGAGGGCTTCATGGCCGGCCACCACCGCTCGCCGCAACGCGGCAGCTCGGTCGAGTTCGCGCAGCACCGCCAGTACGTCCCGGGCGACGAGCTCCGGCGCCTCGACTGGAAGATCTTCGCGCGCAGCGACCGCCTGGTGGTCAAGGAGTTCGTAGCCGAGACGAACTTCAGCTGCCACCTGCTGGTGGACGCGAGCGAGTCGATGAGCTTCGGCTCGAAGGACTGGAGCAAGTTCGACTACGCACGCTGGTGCGCCGCCGCCATGAGCCACCTGGTCATCCGCCAGCGTGATGCCGCCGGGCTCGTCCTGTTCGACGAGAACGTGCGCGACAAGGTCGCGCCACGCACCGGCCTCGCGCAGGAGAGCGAGATCGTGCACGCGCTCGAGCAGGCCAGTCCGCGCGGCGCCACGGGCGTGGGCAGCGTGCTGCACTGGGTCGCCGGGCGCCTGCGGCGGCGCGGCATCGTCGCCATCTTCTCGGACTTCTTCGACGACGACGAGCGCCTGATCGCAGGCGTGCGGCGCCTGATCTACGGCGGGCACGAGCCGATCCTGTTCCAGGTGCTCGACCCGCAGGAGCTCGAGTTCGATTACACCGGGCTCTTGCGTCTCGAC
Organism: Planctomycetota bacterium; assembly: GCA_013140785.1. Lineage (GTDB taxonomy): Bacteria > Planctomycetota > UBA1135 > UBA1135 > JABFRZ01. The sequence continues at coordinate 1,865 of JABFRZ010000394.1, forward strand.
GGACTCGAGGGCACCGGACGCCTGCTGGTGGACCCTAACGCCATCCGCAGCGCCTACAAGGAAGAGCTCGCAAAGCACGTCGAGCGTCTGGCCCGCGCCGCGCGCGAGCTCTCGTGCGATTTCGTGCAACTCACCACCTCGACGCCGCTCGACGTCGCGCTCTCGACCTATCTCTCGCGTCGCGCCGCACGCGCGCGCGCCGGCGGCTAGCCCATGGGCTTGTTCGAGGGCTTCCTGCATCCGTTCCTCCTGTGGGGTGCCGCGCTGGCCGCGGTGCCGCTCGTCATCCACATCTTGAACCGGCGGCGGCACAAGCCGATTTCCTGGGGCGCGATGCGCTTCGTGCTGGCGGCCCACAAGCGCACGCGCCGCCGCGTGCAGCTCGAGAACTGGTTCCTGCTCTTCCTGCGCATGGCTGCGGTGGCCGCGCTGGCCCTCGCCATCGCGCGCCCGTTCATCGGCCAGGAGAGCCCGCTCGCCTCGCTGACCGAGAAGCGCCGCGACATGCTGCTGATCCTCGACGACTCGGCCTCGAGCGGCTATCGCGAAGTACGCAGCGTGCACGAGGCGGAGATCGAGCGCGCACGCGCGATCCTGGCGGAGCTCGACGGCACGCGCGGCGACCGCGTACGCCTCTTGCTCGCGGCCGGGAGCGTGCAGGTGCTCGCCGCGCACACGCCCGAGGACGCGCTGGTGGCGCTCTCGACCGTCGGAGCGCCACGGGACGAGCCCCTGGACATGGCCGCGTTGCTGGCCGAGGTGGTCACGCTCGCGCGCGAGGAGAGCGGCGAAAGCGGCCACAGCGCGCTCGAGGTGCGCCTGCTGACCGACCTGCAGCGCAGCGCTTTCGTGCCACCCGCACCGCGCGTCGCACTGCCGTCCGAAGGCCCGGCGGCGCCGCCCGCGCCGCAGCGCGAAGCGCTCGAGCAGCTGCGCGAGCTGGGCGTGACGGTGTGGGTCGAGGACCTCGGGCCCGCGAGCCTGCAGCCCGCCAACGTCGGGATCGAAGCGCTCGAACCGCCGGATGGAATGGTGGGCGCTGGTCGCGCCACCGACATCGCCGTACAGGTGCGCAACTTCGGGCCGAGCGGCCGCGCCGGCGTGCGCGTGGTGCTCTCGGTCGATGGCCAACGCCAGCCGAGCCAGGAGATCGAACTCGGCGCGCGCGCCGCCGCGCAGGCGGTCTTCTCGGTGGTGTTCGAGCGCCCGGGCTTCCACGCACTCCTGGCCGAGGTCGAGGGCGACCGCTTGGCGGTGGACGACCAACGCGCGGCCGTGGTGTACGTGCCCGCGCCGCTGCGCGTGCTGCTCGTGAACGGGGCCCCGAGCGACGAACTCGGGCGCGACGAGGTCGGCGTCCTGCGCGCGGCCCTCGAGCCACCCGACGACGACGTGTTGGCGCGCTCGCCCGCCGGCTCGTACTCGCCCTTCCTGTGCAGCGAGGTCGTGGCCGCGGCCTTCGGCTCGCCCGAGGGCGAGCCCGAGTCCTTCGACGTCGTGGTGCTGGCCAACGTGGCCTCGCTCTCGGCCCAGGTAGTCGAAAAGCTCGAGCGCTGGGTGGCGCGCGGCGGGTGTCTGCTGCTCACGCTGGGCGACCGCACCTCCGATCCGTCGGCCCTCGACAGCCTGAATACACGCCTGTGGCGCGCCGACGACAGCGGGCTCTTGCCGGCGCGCCTGGCGCGTCACGTGGCCGTGGCCTCGCGCTACGACGCTTACTTTCGCGCGGCCACTTTCGTGGAGGACCACCCGGCGCTCGCGTTCTTCGCCGACGAGCGCTGGCGGCCATACCTGACCGAGCTGCCGGTCTACGAGTTCGTGGCCGTCGAGCCGGTGGCGGGCGCGCGCGTGCTGGCCCGGCTGGACGACGAGGAGCAGAGCCCGCTCTTGGTCGAGCGCGACTACGAACGCGGCAAGGTGTACCTGTGGTGCACCTCGATCGACGGTGACTGGAACGTCTTCCCGCAGTCGCCGGCGACGCTCATTCCGCTGGTACACGAGCTCCTGCGCTATGGCGGCAGCGGACAGGTGCCCGCGCGCGCGACGGCGGTGGGCGGGACGCTCGCGCTGGAACTCGACAGCTTCCCGCGCGCGCCCGCCCTGGTGCGACCCGACGGCTCGCGCGCGCCTCTCGATGTCGTGCCGAGCGAGGTGCTGCAGGGCGTGTGGCGCCTGGCGCCGATCGGCCCGCTCGACCGTGCCGGGCTGTGGAAGGTCGAGAGCGAGGGAATTCGGCCGGTGCCCCTGGCTTGCCAGCTGGCGCCTCTGGAGGGCGACCTCGAGCGCCTCGCGCCCGAGGAGCTCGAGGCGCTGCACCCGACCTGGAAGTTCTTCGCCCCGGGTGACGAGGGGAGCGACGGCGACGAGAACCCGCTCGAGCGCGGCGAGCTGTGGCGCTGGCTCGCGGGCGCCGCGCTGCTCCTGCTCGTGGCCGAGACCCTGTGGGCCGCCTGGATCGCGCGCGGCCGGAGGCTCGCCTGATGCCCGTCCAGCGCATCGAACCCACCGGCCTCGAGCAGAGCCTCCGGCTGCTCGACCTGCCGCCGGCCTGGGTCGTGGTCCTCTTGGTCCTGCCGCTGTTCGCGACGGCGGCCTGGATCGGTTACGGGCGCGAGAACCTCTCGCGCGCGATGCGCTCGACCTTGCTCGCGCTGCGCCTGTCCGCCTTCGTCCTGCTCGGACTCGTGCTGGCGCGTCCGGTGCGGGTCGAACGGCGCGAAGAGGTGCACCCGGCCCAGGTGCTGGTGCTGGTGGACGACTCGGCCAGCATGCGCCGCAGCGATTCCTACGGCGACGAGGAGCTGCGCGAGGCGCTGGAGGAAGCCTCCGGCCTGCCGCCCGAGAGCGCCTCGCGCCTCGACCTCGCGCGCAGCGTGCTCGCACGCGACGTCCTGCCGCTGATCGCGCGCGGCGGCTACGAGCTCGCGCTGTATTCGTTCGCCGAAAGCGCGAGCCCGCTCTCCGACCTGACGGCGCTCGGCGGCCGGGGCGGCGCCACGCACCTCGGCGACGCCTTGTCCCAGGCCCTCGCCAGCCAGCGCGGCCGGCACGTGACCGACGTGGTGATCGTGTCCGATGGGCGCTCGAACGGCGGCACCTCCCCGCTCGATGCAGCGCGCGCGGCGGGCGTGGCCGGGATACCGGTGCACACCCTGATCGTGGGCGACACGCGCGCCGAGAAGAACGCAGTGCTCGAGCTGGTGGACGCGCCTGGGGAGTCGATCGAGGGCGACGAGCTGGGCGTGACGGTGCGCGTGCGTGGGCGCGGAACGCCCGCCGGCGAGCGCGCCCAGTTGCTGCTGGAAGAGCTCGAAGAGGACGGCGCGCGCGTCCTGGCCGAGCAAGAGCTCGAGCTGACCGAGGAGGGCGAGCGCGTGGTCCTGATCGCGTCGGCCGGACCCAGCCTGCCGGGCGGCGGCGAGCGTCGCCTGCGCGTCTCGATCCCGCCGCTGGCGGGCGAGACCATGGTGGACGACAACCGCCTCGAGTTCAGCGTGCACGTCTCGCCCGCGCGCATCCGCGTCTTGTTCGTGGAGGGCTACCCACGCTGGGAGTACCGCTTCGTCAAGAACCTGCTGCTGCGCGCGGACAAGAACATCGACGTGCAGTGCTTCCTGCTCTCGGCCACCAAGGACTTTCCGCAGGAGGCCTCGGCCAGCCTGGGCCCGCTCAGCGAAGTCCCGACCACGCGCGCGGCCTTGCTCGAGAACTACGACGTGGTGGTGCTGGGCGACGTGGATCCCTACGCGATCTCGCCCGACCCAGAGAAGTGCGAGGACTTCCTGCGCTCGCTGCGCGAGTTCGTCGAGGCCGGCGGTGGGCTCCTGTTCCAAGCCGGCGAACTCCACAACCCGCGCGCGCTGTCCAACACGCCGCTCGAGGACGTCCTGCCGGTCCAGCTCGACGCGACGCGCATGCTGGCCTTCGAGGGTGACACGCGCACCGAGTTCCGGCCGCGGCTCGAGGACCCGACCCACCCGCACGAGATCCTGCGGCTCTCGGCGGACCCGGCCGCCAACCGCGCGCTGTGGGAGGACCCGGAGCAGGGCCTGCGCGGCTTCTACTGGTACATGCCGGTCCAGAAGGTCAAGCCGGGCGCGCAGGTGCTGCTGCGCCACCCGAGCGATGTCAACGCTCAGAGCGGCGAGAACTACCCGCTGATGGTGCTCGGGTACTTCCCGGCCGGGCGCACGCTCTTCCTGGGAGTCGACTCGACCTACCGTTGGCGCTATCGCTACGGTGACCGCTACCTCGACACTTTCTGGCGCAACTCGATCCGCTGGCTCGCGCTCGGACGCCTGAAGAGCGGCGACCGGCGCTACCGCATCGAGAGCTCGCGCTCGACCTACGACATCGAGGATCGCGTGCAACTCGAGGTGCGCGTGCTGGACGAGGACTTCCGCCCGAGCGAGGAGCCCACGCAGCTGGTCGGTTGGAGCGGGCCCGACGGGGTGGAGCACGAGCTCCTGCTGGCACGCGAGAGCGATCGCCCCGGCATCTACCGCGGCGGCCTCGAGCCCGACCGCCCTGGGGTTTATCGCGCCTGGGTCATGGGACGCATGGCCGGCCGCAGCGCGCGCGTGAGCGCCACCGAGTTCGAGGTCGTGCTGCCCTCGCGCGAGAACCAGGATCCGGCGCCCGACCCCGAGGCCCTGCGCGCGCTCGCGGCCAAGACGGGCGGCGTGTTCCTGGAACTCGCCCGCGCGCGCGCCCTCGCGAGCCAGTTCCCCGGCGGTGAGGAACAGCGCGAGCCGATCTCGTCACGCCTAGAGGACGCCTGGGACGGCTGGCACACCCTATTCTTGGCGCTACTGCTGCTCAGCGCCGAGTGGATCCTGCGCAAGCGCAGCGAATTGCTGTGAAGCGACTCGTGCTCCTCCTCTGCGCTCTGTTGTCGGCCTCGGGGCCGCGGCTCGCGGCGCAGGAAGACGAAGAGGCCGAGCGTTTCTTCGCCCTACCGCTGGTGCGCGACACGCGTGAGCTCGCGGCCGTGGCGGATGAGCACCTGCGGGCCGAACGCTTCGCGGAGGCGATCGCCAGCCTGCAACGCATCCTCGAAGATCACGCGCACGAGGTCCTGCCCGCGCCGAAGAACGAGCCCGGTCAGAGCGCGACCTACCAGGGCGCGGCCGAGTGGGCCATAGCGCGCCTGCTCGCGCTGCCCGACGTGGCGCGCGCCGAGTACCACGCGCGCTACGAACCGCGCGCGGCCGAAGCCCTGCTGGGCGCGCGTCTCGCACCCTCGCGCGCCAACCTGGTGGCGATCACGCGCCGCTGGCC
>JABFRZ010000142.1 GCA_013140785.1 Planctomycetota bacterium
CGGGGCGCAGTGCGCCGAGCGCCACGAGCTCGCGGGCCACGGGCCCGTGATCGGGCTCAACACGGGCTCGGGTGGGCGCTGGGAGTCGAAGAAGCTCTCCGAGAAGCGCACGGTGGAGCTGGCGGCAGCGCTGGCGCGCGCGCTCGGCGGACAGGCGACATTTCTCCTGTGCGGCGGCCCGGAAGAGGCCGAGCGCAACGCTCGCATCGGGGCCGCGCTGGAACAGCGCGGCCTCCGATGGATCGACGCCGGGACGAACAACACCCTGCTCGAGTTCACCGCTCTCGTCGCACGCTGTGACCTCCTGATCACCAGCGACTCGCTCGCGCTGCACCTCGCGCTCACGCAGAAGGTCCCGCTCCTGGCCTTCTTCGCGCCGACGCCGGCGCACGAGATCGAGCTCTACGGTCGCGGCGAGAAGGTCGCGAGCACGGCCCCGGACTACGCCTCCTACCGGACCGACGCGGACACGAGCACGCTGACGGTCGAGCGGCTGCTGGCGGCGGCGCTCAGGGTGCTCGCGAAGGAAGGACGCCGTGCACCGCTAGCCTAGAGCGGGCGTGCAGGAGGCTCGGCGGAGCTCGAGGGGCTCGCGCGGGACTGGAGGGACGCGCTCGAGCGGCCCCAGCCTCGATGAGCTCGGTGGGCGGTGCGGGACCTGCACCTTGCGGCCCCTCTCCAAAGCGGCTATCCTCCCCGCGACCGAGCAAAGTTCCAACGACGCGGCAGTCGGTGGTCCCCATCGCCGCCCTGGCGGCCTCCTTGGCGACGTCGTTCCAAGGAGCCCTCTCGGCCCAGGAGCCCGTGTGGGGGAACGAGCTCGTCCCGAAGCAGCCACCGGCGCGGAATGCGGTGCCCGCCAAAGACGACCCCGCGCTGGGCACCGACAACGGGAGCGACTCGCCGTTCCAAGACGAGCTCCGGCGTCTGGCCCGCATCTACGACCCCACCAGGAAGGATCCAACTCTGCTGACGTGCGCCCCTAGTAAGCCGTCGCCGGATGGTGGCCATGCCTCAGGCTGGTTACTCTCTCGTCCGCTCAAGTCCGTCGCCAAGAAGGCCCCCACGTCTCCGAGGAGGAGTCAATGAAGGTCAGGACCGTCTCGTCTCTAGCCTGCATCGCAATGGCGCCGGCCGCCTTTGTCGCGGCGGCGATGGTTCTCGTAGGGCTAGCGATTGGGGCTCAGCCGTTCGGGCAGTCCTTCCACCTCGAGAACGCCACGCGGCTGCTAGTAGCGTTTGTTTCAGCTCCCGCCTCTGGGCCAGTCCGATTCGCCTCCCCATCGAGCGCTTCCGCTAGGGCCGCGCTCATTGGCGCTGCGTCCACGCTCGCCCAACAGTCGGGCAACAAGCCAGTGAATCCCCAAGGGCCGTATCACAGCTGGAACTCGGACACCCATTATGAGAACTCGGACGTGCACTGGGCGAACAGCGACTATCACTCCGTCAACTCCGACTTTCATGCGGTGAACAGCGATTTCCACTCGGCCAACACGGACACGCACTATCACACTACGGACATTCACTTGAGCAACTCGGACAGTCACAAGGTGAACTCCGATTCACACCAGCTGCCTTCCAACACGCACTACGAGAGTTCGGATTCTCACGACTCGAACAGCAACAACCACAGCGCCTCCTCCGACGACCACGCGTACTCCAGCGCAACACACGCTTCGTCGTCCGATGCCCACGACGGCTACTCCACGACGCATGCCATGAGCTCCGCGAACTCGCAGGAGGGAGCGTCGGATCCGCCGGAGGAGTGCGGTGGAACGCCGGCGTTTTTCGGAACGACGACTTGGTTTGTAGATACCAATCCCACGTTCTGCATGAACGGGGCGGTTGACTTCGGGACGCGGACGGGTCCATTTCCTGGCAACTCGTTCAATATCGCAAGTGTCCGAGGGAGTGGAATCGCGTTCACAGGAGCTCCGTCGATTCACTGCACGAATGCCGAGGAGTTGACTCTACTGACGGGTGCCATCAGGCTCGTCGTCGAATCAGGAGATCCGACCATCGTGAGCACCAAGATGTGGGACGATGCAGTATTCGGCTTCGTGCCGTATTCGCTTGGTGCCACGATACCCGTGTCCGCCTCGCACGGTTACGGTTGTCAGGCTCATGCACACTACGCATCGCTCGACACTACCGCCTGGAACACGATATGGCCGATGTGGTTGGCCACGCCGCTGAGGCCGGGCACCGTGACGTTGCGGATGGAATGCGTGCCCGACGGCGGAATCGTGCGGCAGGAGTCTTGCGCGCGCATGACGTTCACGGTTCCTGCGTACTCCGCCGAGCCCCTGCCGATCCTTGCGAAGATGTTCATCGAGTGTGCGGTCGTCGACTCGCCTCCCGAACCGTTCACGCCGCACGATTTTTACCAAGGCGACAACCGTTCGTTCTCGTTTGAACTCGGTTGGAACTTCGATCACCCCGATCATGCCTTGGGCAGTCGATCCGCTCAACGAGTGGTCATGCACGGCGACGGATCCAAGCACGACGAAGATAAGGAGTTCGGAGTGTCGTTCGCTTTCGACGACGACAACGATGCCGCTTCGGGCCCCGCTCAGCCTCCGTTGCCCTACGACCCGGGGCATCCTCGTCCGGACTGCACGTACTATCTGGTGGACCCGACGATCGACGCGGAAGGCGTCCAGACGGTCTCACCGAGCACTAGTAAAGTGACAGTGACAGCGCTCGCCCCAGAGGAGCCGGGCGATCACGCATACCGCGTCACCTTCTTCCTCGCGGCGAAGGACCCGCTATTGCCGGATTGGGCGGCTTGCGCGGCGGACGCGGAAGTGAGCGTGGAAGTACTCTGGTATGCCGGGCACTGGTTTTATCGCACGAGCGGTCGCCACGATCAGTACCCGAGCTTCGAGCTTTACCTCGGCGGCAACAGCAGTCAGCAAGGACGATACATCTACCGCTACAGCCATCAAGGCGCTCCCGTGGTCGCCCTGTGTCCTTGGTATGGACCTCAGGTTGTCCTGCCTCCGGAACCCGCCTGGCTATTCTATCAATGAGCACCTCCTCCATGGCTCTCTACCGCTTCTCGACGATGAACTCTCTGCTTCTCTGCGCGGCATCCTTCCTGGCCGGCACGCCCTCGACCGTATCCCTGGTTTCGCCCTGCACACAAGACACAGCCGACGCGCTTGTGGCTGATCTGTTCTCGCCGGCGGAAGTGGCGCGGGCGCTGAGCATGCTGCGCGAGCTGCCGTCGTCGCAAGCGCTGCCGGAGCTTCTGCGGGCGACGACGGCGGACGCGTTCGAGAAAGAGGCGTGGGCGCGCGAAGCAGTCTTCCGTGCTCTGTCCGAGTGCGGGATCCGGGACAATCCGCCTTCTATCGAGAACGTACAGCACGTCGACATCCTGCGCCGCGGGCTGAGCGAAGCGAGCGCGGCGATCCGGTTCTGCTGCTGCCAGAGCGCTGCTCGTTTCGCAGATGCGGCGCGGTCCGCCACCGTTCCTGTGCTCATTCCCCTCCTGAGGGACAAGTCGCCGGAGGTGCGCGCGGCGGCCGCCAGGGCGCTCGGCGCCTACGGCGCCGGCGCCCTGGACGCGATGCCGAACCTGCTGGAGCTCCTCGTTCCGGGAGACGAAGACCGGGCGTACTGGTCGAACGTGATGCGGGATTCCGGATCCACCGTCCTGGAGCTGGATGCCCGGCAGGCCGCCGCGGAAGCACGGATCTCGATCGGCAGCCTGGACTGCGACGTCGATGTGTATCGGGAGCTAGACGCGCTGGGACAGACTGCTGCCGCAGTGGCCGTCACCCGCGAGATCCACCGCCTCGTAGACGGGGGTTTCGAGCTACCGCCTGCCGGCATCTCGCGCGTCTTCGCGTGGCTTGGTACTCTCATAAGCGCAGGGGCCGACGCGAAGACCTGCCGCGGCGTCGTTCACACGATCGCTTCGATCGCGACCAAGGCACGAAATGGCTCTCCGGCACACGCCGAGAGCACGCGCCTGCTGTCGGATCTGCACACGAACACGCCTCGCTGGTTCGTCGCTGAGGACCGCGAGTTCCTCGAACTCTTCGCGCGGCGCGCGGGCCGGTAGTCGAAGGCACCGTAGATGATGAGCGAACGCGCGAGAGCGATCGTCGACCGCTGCGTTCGCTTCGTCGCGGGGATGGCGTGCGCGTTGACCATGTGCGCCGGCATCCCGATCGCCGTGCACTTCGCAAGCAATCCCGTGCGCTGGCACCAGTTCGACCTGGCGCTCGTCGATTGGCGATACGGCAACGTCACTCTGAGCTCGGTGGCAACCTTCATCGATTCGGCCTGGTCGTCGGGGGTGCAGATCCTCCTGTCGAGACCGAGCCGCGAGCCGCCCCCGCTCGACGAGCCGTCGAAGGTGTTTCGCTATCTCTTCGCGTGGATGCCGCCGCGCGGTGTCGTGCTCCCCACCGAAGGCTTCTACTACTTCCGGACCCGCATGGGCGACAATGAGGTGTGGGGCAACTTTCGCGTGGCCGATCTGAGCAAGGGGATGCTGTCGTTCGCCTATTTCACGGTTCCGGACAAGACCGTTTGGTCGTCGAACCTCGGGAGCGAGGACGGCTTGGTCGTCGATCGGCTGGACGAGGTTACGTTCGACGTTGAGTTTCACGGGGTATCCAGGCGGTTCCTCCTTCCCGAACGCCCCGCGACTCGACCCCTAGCAGTCGACCTAGCGCCGGACGAGGAATACGTCGGGACCATCCACGACGAGTCGGGAATGCGCTTCACTTTGGTGTTCAACCGAAACACCAGCGTGTTCTACGACGTGCTCGATCCCACCGACGGCGTCCCGGAGACCCTGGAGCCGTTCGGGGAGAAGTTCCTCATCGGACGGCGTACGGGTTTCGTGTTCTATGTCGATGAGCTATGGCATCGACATCTGCTCGTGGGCGTTTCCTTGGAGAGCGTCAAACGCAATGACTTCTTCGATGGTCCGGGCGACCAGGTTCCGTTCTATCTCGACCTGCGCGAGAAGCTGTACCTGGCCTATCCGCAAACACTGCTTGGGGCGGGCATCGACGACCACGGCGTCTACCTCGAGAAACCGCAGTGGATGAGAATCGCCATTTGCCCGTACTTGAGATACGCGTCTCCCTGGGAGTTGCGAGAGCGCCTGACCGCCGTGGACGACGCGGTGGAGCGTTCAGCGCTGTGGACCGCGCTGACCAAGGAATGGTGGAACACTCCTGACTGGCGGGCCGGCATCTACTCGGACCTCGAGAAGGAAGGGAAGCTTGAGGTGCTCTCGACGCTGACGAGCCCGGCCGAGGCCCGCGAAGCGTTCGGAGAATGACCGCGGTTTCCCTCGCGTGGTCGGAGAAGAGAAGTGCGAATCGTCCGTCTTTCCCATCTATCCTCCCACGCCCGACGCATGCGCTCCCTCTGGCTCCTCGCCAAGGTCCTCGAAGGCCTCGGCATGGTCGTGGTCCTCGTCGGTCTCGTGCTCTCCATCCAGCTCGGCTTCCAGGACGATGGCCTGAAGTCGATGAAGTACGAGAGCTATGCGCTGGGCGCGGGCGGCGCGATCTTCCTGCTCGGGATGCTGATCGAGCGACGCATCGGGGCGCGCTGAAGCGCGCGCCGATGGATCGAGGCGACGCGGACCGCCGCTACTCCGTCACGCGCGGCCGGATCCACTCGAGCACCAGGCTCATCATCTCGTCCGTCGTCTGCGGCCCGTCCTTGACGCGCGCCGACGGATCCGGATTGGCCGGGTTGCCCGCCGAGTTGTCGTAGGTGGCCGTCACGCGTACTTTCGAGCCCGCCGGCGCGAAGCGCGCGGTGCGGAAGACGTAGTTGAATTGCCAGTCCTGGTCCCAGGCGGGCACGTCGATCAGCTGCTCGCGCTGGCCGTCGGGGCGGATGAGCTCGGCCACCATCGACTTGCCGCGCAGGTGCATGTGCGGCGTGAGCGAGCGCAGCAGCACGTCGTGCTGGATCGGGTACTCGCGCGTGAACGTGACGCTCGGCGTCAGGGGCGGGATGTCGATGTCCACGTTCCAGAGGTTGCGACTCTCGGCCACGAGCGTGGGCGGCTCCTCGGCGAGCACGAGCCCGAGCGCGGTCTGGTCCACCACGCGCTTGCCGTTCGGGGTGTAGTGCATGTCGAAGCGCAGGCGCGCGCCCTTCGGCAGGAAGCGCGCGATCCCGTCCGGGTACGAGCGCGGTCCCTTGCCGGGCAGGTAGCCGAACAGGAACACCCAGCCTTCGTTGGCGCTGCGCGACCAGGAGAGGAGCCGGCGTCGCAGCTCGCGCTCGGGCGCGGCGCCCGCGCCGGCCTGCACTTGGTAGCTGACCGTCACGTGGTGCACGACCGCGCGCGCCTCGGGCCGCACTTCGAGGCGCTGGATCCACAGGTCTTCCGGCACCGCCTGCTCGATCTCGAAGTAGCGTTGCGTGACCACGCCCTCGGCCGGCACCTCGAAGGGCTGCATGCGGAAGACGAGGTCGGGCACGCCGATGCGCCAGCCGTCGGGGTACACGTAGGCGAGCGGCGCCTCGGCCGGATCGCCCTCGGGCGCGCCGGCCTCGATCCAGGCGAGGAGCGTGGCCTTGTCCGTCTCCGAGAGTCGGCGATCGTTCTGCCACGGGCCCGTGTGCGGCGCCGCGAACCACGGCGGCATGAGGCCGTCCGCGACCACGAGGTCGATCATCGCCTTGCGCCCCTTGGCCTGTGCGTAGGTCTCGAGCGCGAACGGCGCGACTCCGCCGGTGCGGTGACACTCGACGCAGTTCCGCGCCAGGATGCGCGCGACCTCGCGGTGGTACGCAGGCGGCTGCGCCGCCTGCGGATCGCTTGCTTGCCGCTGCGCCGGCTGTGGATCGCCTGCCCGCGGCTCCGCCGCCTGCGGATCGGTTCCGGTCGCCTCGATCCCGAGCAGACACCCCGGCGCGCTCGTCGCCGCTACCGTCACCTTCCGGTGCGCCAGAGTCTCCTCGAGCGCATCTCTCAGATACGCGTGCCGCGCAGCCGGCTGCACGACCCCTCGTCCGACCTGATCGTCGATGGCCCCGCGATAGACGAGCGTGCGCGCCCCGTCGAGCACGAACACCTCGGTCGTCGTCCGCGCTCCGAGCGCCGCGCCGAG
>JABFRZ010000211.1 GCA_013140785.1 Planctomycetota bacterium
GCGGTGGACCAGTTCAACGTCTACGCCAGTGGCGGCACGCGGATCTTCAGCAACACCACCGCCACGGCGGGTGTGCTCCTCGCCCCGGGCGGGGGATCGTGGTCCTCGGTCAGCGACCGTGCCGCGAAGGAGAACCTCGTGTCGATCGAGGCGCAGGAAGTCCTGGATCGCGTGTGCGCGCTCGCGATCACGACCTGGAACTACAAGGCGCAGGACGACTCGATCCGCCACATGGGTCCGATGGCACAGGACTTCCACTCGGCCTTCGGCCTGGGCGTGAGCGACAAGACGATCGACACGATCGATCCCGACGGCGTCGCGCTGGCCGCGATCCAGGGACTGAACGCCAGGATGAAGGCAGTCGTGGCGACCAAAGACGGCGAGATCGCGGAGTTGCGCGAGCGCGTAACGCGGCTCGAATCGGTCGAGGCTGAGGTCGCGAGCCTGCGGGCCGCACTGGAGGCCCTGTTCGAGGACCGCTGAGGCAAGGAGCGCGAGCCGCTCGAGACCCGCTCGTACACCTCATCGGGCCGCCGCAGCCCTTCGAGGGACTGCGGCGGCTCGCTCCGGCCTCGGCCGGAGCCGCTCCACACCAGCCCGGCTATGCTTGCACGCATGGTTGCGAGCGGTGCGCGCGGGGGAGTCGTTCTGGTTCCCCTGGCGGAGGGCTTCGAGGAGATCGAGGCGGTCGTGGTCATCGACGTGCTGAGGCGCGCCGAGATCGAGGTGCGGGTCGCAGGGCTCGTCCCCGGTCCGGTGCGTGGCGCCCACGGCATCACGCTGGCGACCGACTGCGCCCTGGACGAGGTGGATGCCGGCGCGCTCGCGATGATCGTGCTGCCGGGCGGCATGCCGGGGACCACGAACCTGAAAAAGGACGCGCGCATCCTGGCGCTCGTGCGTGCGCTCGAGGGTTCGGGACGTTTCGTGGCAGCGATCTGCGCGGCTCCGACGGTGCTGGCCGAGGCCGGCGTGTTGGCTGGGCGGCGCGTCACGGCCTACCCCAGCGTGCGCGCGCAATTGACGGGAGCCGAGGTGGTCGATCGGCCGGGCGTCGTGCGTTCCGGGCCGGTCATCACCAGCCAAGGGGTCGGGACGGCGCTCGAGTTCGCGCTCGAACTCGTGGCCGAGCTGGCGGGCCCCGCCCGGGCGCGTGAGCTGCGGGCCGCGCTGTTGGTTCCCGAGTCGTATTGACGCTCACGAGCGCGCCGAGGGGCATCGAGGCTCGGCCGCGCGCGCGGGGCCCGGGAGGAGCAAGGCCTTTCGCTCTTTCGGTTCACGCGCTCGCCGGGCGCGCTTGTCCACAAGTGGACGGACTCGTGCCGCAATGCGCGCGACGGCGTCTTGGGGCCGTGCGACGCGATGGGCGCGTCGACGGAACCAACGGGGCGAGGAGACACGGGGAGGCAAGCGATGAGCACGAAGGTGGGGACGTGGAGTCCCGATGTGGCCGCGTGGGAAGGGCTCGAGGAGATGCGGGACGGGTTGCGCGCGTTTCTCGTGCGCCACTGTCCGGACGAGAACGATGTCGAGGACGTGATCCAGGAGACCTTCCTTCGTGCGGCCCACTACAGGGAGAGGCGCCCGGTCCAATGCCTGCGCTCGTGGGCCACGCGCATCGCGCTCAACGTGCTGGCCGACTCGAAGCGGCGTGGGGTGCGTACCCAGGCGAGTCCACGCGCGGACGAACCCTCGGAGTCGGCCGAGCCGCCCGCGCGTGTCGAGTCGCACCCCTCGGACTCGGCCTTTCGCGTCGGGTGCCTGTGGCTGGATGGAGAAGCGGCGCGCGAGCTCGTGCTGCACACCCTGGGGACGCTCGCGGAGCCCGACCGGGCCTTGCTCGATTCCTACTACGGTGGCGACCAGCGCACTTCGTCCGCGGCGCGCGAGTGCGGTTTCGCCCAGCGGCTGGTCAAGGTGCGTCTCTACCGAGCACGGCAAAGGCTCCTGCGGGCCCTGCGTCACAGGGTGGCCGCGGAGCCGCGCTGGAGGCTCCTGGCGTCATGAAACGCAGCTTGCGAACCACGACGTCACTGCTCGTGCTCCTTGCGCTCGCGGCTGGCGTCCCTACGCGCGCCCAGAGCGCCCAGCAAGCGACCTGGATCGAGAAGTGGGTGCCGCGCATGGCCGGCCCCGAGGCGCAGCTCGAGCACGCGCGGCACCTCAAGCGCCAGACGTCAGACAAGCAGGGCGACGAACTCGCCTTCTGGCGCAAGCTCAGCGTGGAGGCCTACCAGGCGGTGCGCGTGTTCCATCCTGGGGCAAGCGCGATCTGTGTCGAGGCGGCCTTTCGCGCGGGGGAGATCCTGCGCGCGGGTGGCGACCAAGCGGGGGCCATGGAGGAGTTTGGTTGGAGCATCCAGCACGGCCAGGGGAGCGATTTTCGAACCCGGGCGCGGCTCGAGATGGGGCACCTGCACCGCCGAGCGGAGCGCTGGCGCGAGGCGCTCGAGTCCTACCTCGACGTGGCCGCCGATACGGCCGCGCTTGGCGCGCGCCGCGAGGACGCGTGGTTGTGGGCCGGCACTGCGTGGCGCGCGCTGGGGCGCGTCGAGGATGCGCGTCTCGCTTGGCAGCGCGTGGCAGGACAGGGCACCGATCCGCTGGCGCGCGTCCAGGGCTTCGACGAGCTCGCTCTGCTGTGCCTTGCCGAGAGCGACCTCGAAGGCGCGGCGGGCGTGCTCGATCAGTGTCTGCGAGCACTCTCCGCGCACGCGCTCGAGGAGACGGAGACGGGTGAGCGCGTGCGCAACGCGCTGCTGCGCATGCGCATCGTCGTCGAGTTGCCGAGAGCGATCGCGCTCCGGAACGGCTCCAGTGCCGAGCAAGGAAGTCCGAGAAAGTCTTGACAAGATGAAACGATTGTTTCATCGAGTGTCTTTGAACCCTCCGGGTTCGGGCCGAGGTCGCTCGCGCTCCGACGTTCAGGGCTCGACAGTCGAGTCCGCGCGGACGCAGGTGCCCCCGGCCATGGAATCACCACGACATCGACAGCGGTTCCACGAGGAGCCGTCTGCATCGGAGAAGGGCGGTTGGGCGTTCGCGCTCAGCCGCCCGTTCTTTTCTTGCCCGGTTGGGAGCCAGGAAGGGCCGCGGAAGCGCCGCTTCAGGTGCCGATGCCGTAGTAGGTGAAGCCGAGCCGCTCGAGGAGCTTGCGCGGGTAGACGTTGCGTCCGTCGAAGATGACCGGCTCCGCCAAGGCGGCCTTGATCTCGTCGAAGTTGGGGTTGCGGAACTCGTTCCACTCGGTGATCAGGACGAGGCCGTGGGCGCCCCGGACGGCTTCCATGGGCGTCTCGGCGTACTCGATGCGATTCTTGAAGTGGTGCGCGCGGCACTCCTTCATGGCTTCGGGGTCGAAGGCGCACACACGCGCGCCGGCGGCCAGCAGGCTCTCGATCACGACCAGTGCCGGGGCCTCGCGCATGTCGTCGGTGTTGGGCTTGAAGGACAGGCCCCAGATGGCGAAGCGCTTGCCGGCCAGCTTGCCGCCGTAGTGCTGGTGGACGCGCTCGTAGAGCAGCTTCTTCTGGCTCTCGTTGACACGCTCGACCGCCTTGAGGATGCGGAAGTCGTAGCCGAGCTCGGAGGCCGTGTGCACCACGGCCTTGACGTCCTTCGGGAAGCACGAGCCGCCGTAGCCGAGGCCCGCGAACAGGAAGCGGGTGCCGATGCGCGCATCGGTGCCGATGCCCTTGCGGACCTGATCGACGTTGGCGCCGACCAACGAGCAGATGTTGGCGATCTCGTTCATGAACGAGATGCGCGTGGCCAGCATGGCATTGGCCGCATACTTGGTCAGCTCGGCCGAGACGCGGTCCATGTGCAGGATCGGGTTGCCCGTGCGCACGAAGGGCCCGTACAGCACGTCCATGACTTCCTTGGCGTGCGCGCTCTCGCTGCCGATCACGACGCGGTCCGGCTTGAGGAAGTCGTCGATGGCCGCGCCCTCCTTCAAGAACTCGGGGTTCGAGACCACGTCGAATGGATGGCGCGTGTTCTCGCGCATGGCCTGCTCGACCTTCTTGGCCGTGCCCACGGGCACGGTGGACTTGTCCACGGCGACCAGGTAGCCGGTCATGTGCTTGGCGACGCTGCGTGCGGCCTCGAGCACGTAACGGAGGTCGGCGCTGCCGTCATCACCTGAGGGCGTGCCCACGGCGATGAACACCACCTCGGCTCCGGGAACGGCCTCCTCGTAGTTCGTGGTGAACTTGAGGCGCCCATCGTGGAGGTTGCGCGTGAGCAGCTCCTCGAGGCCGGGCTCGTAGATGGGCACGTCCCCATCCATCAACCTGCGGATCTTCTTTTCGTCGATGTCCACGCAGGTGACCGTGTTGCCGCTCTCGGCGAAGCACGTACCCGCGACCAACCCGACGTAGCCGGTGCCGATGACCGCGACTCTCATTGGATGGAGGCTCGGGAGGGAATGGGGGATCCGACCGCGGGCTCATGGTCCCGGGGGTCAGGGAGGGGGCAGGCGGACTTCTCGGCCCACGCTGACTGGGCAGTGGAGGCAAAAGGCGGGGTAGGGTACCGTTCAGAGAGGACCCTCGGGTCGGGGCGATTAACTCAGCGGCAGAGTGCGTCCCTTACAAGGACGAAGTCGGGGGTTCGAATCCCTCATCGCCCACCCAGGAGTTCGGCTGCGCGCGCGAAAAGCGTTCCCGTTCTGGACAGCGCAAAGGGCCTCGCGCTGGAATGCGCCGCCGAGCGCCCGATCACTCTCTCGAACGCACTACACCAGAAGCATGGCACAGCAGGGCGGAGCCCTCGGCAATCCTCTTCGGAGCGTGAGCGTCCCTGCGCCAGGAGCGCCGCCGGAAGCGCGCGCGGGCTGGCGCAAGTTCCTGCACGACCTGCGTCACCGGCGCCGGCGCTACCGCCAGCTCGTGGGTGTGGCCTTCGTGCTGTGGATGACGCTCGTCGGGCGGCCCGTCGAGGGTCTGCTCGTTCTCGGGACCGTGCTCGCGACGCTCGGGATGCTGGTGCGCCTGTGGGCCTCGGGCTACGTGATGAAGAACGAGGTGCTGGCGACGATCGGGCCGTATGCGCGCGTGCGCCACCCGCTGTACGTCGGCAACTTGCTGATCTGCGCCGGCTTCTGCGCGGCCTCGGGCCTGTGGTGGAGCGTCCCCGCCGCGCTGGCGATGTGGCTCGCCTTCTACCCGCAGACGATCCGCTACGAAGACCAGAAGCTGCGCCGCCTGTTCCAGGGCGACTGGGACCGCTGGGCCGCCCAGACGTGCGCGCTCCTGCCGCGCCTGACGCCCTACGCCGGCAATGCCGAGCGCGTGCCCTGGTCGCTCTCGCGCAGCCTGCTGCGCAACGGCGAACCGGTTCACATCCTGCTGCTCGGCGGCGGCCTCTGGTACCTGTTCAACCGGCTCGCATGAGAAGAGGAAGCGCACCGCGGAGGCGCGGAGGCGGAGGTGCGCGGAGATAGATGGAAGCCGGCGAGGGAAGAACGCGGGGCCTCGAGTGCCCGCGAGCTGTGGTCGAGATGCGCGCCGCGCTTCAGCCGCCGCGGGCCAGTCGGGCGCGCGCCCAGCTGCGGAAGCGCAAGCGCTCTTCGGGCCGCAGCACGCGTGTCCACAGCGCGAGCACCAGCAGGCACAGTGCCGCCGCCTTGATCGCCAGGGCCGCCAGGTCGGCGACCCTCCCGGAATCTTCGAGCGTGTCCACTCCCAGAGCGACCGCCGCGCCCGCGCTCACGCACGCGAGGATCGCCACCAGACGTCCGAACTCGAAGCGCACGCCGGCCGAGCGCCGGCTGGCATTCATGCCGAGGCCCGCCAGGACCGCGAAGGTCACCAGCACGGTTGCGGCCGCTCCGGCGATGCCGTACTCCGGGACCAGCCACAGGTTGAGTCGGACGTTGAGCACCACGGCCCCGAGGTTCACGAGCAGCAGCGGCCCCGTTCGCTTGGCGAGGAAGAGCGGCGTCTGCGAGACGTTGTAGAGCGCCCAGAAGACGTAGCCCGTGGCGACGAACGGCACGACCTGGTAGGCCGCGTGGAACTCGGGTCTGCCCGCGAGCAGGAAGGCTGCTTGGCGCCCGAACAGGATCACACCCAGGCTCGCCACCGCGATGGTGAGCACGGCATAAGTGCCGACCCGCGCCACCAGCCGCGCGCGCTCGGCGGGATCCTCGATCCCGAAGATCCAGGGCTGCCAGGTCACGATGAACGGCCCGAGGATCATGTTCGTGACCAGCATCGCGATCTTGAAGCCGAAGCCGTAGACGCCGGCCGCCTCCTGTCCGAGCAGCTCGAGCACGATGCGCTTGTCGCCCTGGTGCAGCAGCAGCTGTAGCAGCCCGACCGGCACGAGCGGCGCCGCGTAGCGCAGGATCGGCCGCAGGAGCGCCCAGTCGATGCGCGGCCTCAGGCGCACGAGCATCCAGCCCACCAGGCCCGCGGAAGTCAGCACCTCGCCCGCCAGCATGCTGAGCAGGAAGCCGGTGACGCCCAGCCCGCGGACGCCCATCAGGTACACGTTCAGCGTGACCTCGAAGAGGAGCTTCCCCATCTGGATCGCGGTGAACGCGCGCGAGCGCTTGAGCGCGAACAGGTAGTAGTTCCCCGAGACCGTGGCGAGCTGGAACGGCACCAAGAGCAGCAGCAGAGTGCACACGCGCTCGAGCTCCGCGCTCGAGACCACCTCGCCGCGCCCGAGCAACAGCGGGGTCAGCCACGGCACGCAGGCGAGCGCCAGCCCGCTGAGTGCGAAGGCCGCGAGCAGGACGAGCAGCGTGCACGAGGTCACCACCGCGGCGCGCTCGCGCTCCCCCTTCTGGTCGTAATAGAAGCGCACCATCGACCCGAGCACGTTCTGCCCGAGGACCTGCTGCAGGGCGATGCCCCACAAGTCCGCGTTCTCCTTGACCCCGGCTCCGGCCGTGCCGAGCCAGGCCGTGTAGAACGGGCTCATCCCGATCGAGATCAGCTGCCGCAGGACGGGCGCGGCGCTGTAGATGGCCGAGTGCTTGACCAGCCCGGAGAGCGGTCGTTCGGTCGGGCTCGTCTCGGG
>JABFRZ010000429.1 GCA_013140785.1 Planctomycetota bacterium
GGCCGCTTCTGGCAGCGCCCCGCGCCGAACGATCCGCCCTTCCTGCGCGCGGGCGACGCGCTCGCCGACGGCCAGACGATCGGCCTGATCGAGGTCATGAAGACCTTCACGCACCTCGTCTACCGCTCCGGCGGCGAGCTCCCCGCGCGCGCGAAGGTCGTGCGCCTGCTCGTGGCCGATGGCGCCGAGATCGAGAGCGGCGGCGCGCTGTTCGAACTCGAGCGCGTGTGAGCCCGACGCTCAGGCGCGCGCGATCTCGCCCGCCTCGAGCTCTGCCGGCAGCTGGAACACGACCGATTCCCGGTTCCCCTCCATCTCGGTCACCTGCTCGACGCCGAGCGCGCGCAGGCGTTCCAGCACGCGCTGCACGAGCGATTCGGGCGCCGAGGCGCCGGCGGTCAGACCGATGCGCAGGCCGGGGCGGAACCAGTCGGGGTCGAGGTCCTGCTCGGAGTCGATCAGCTGCGAGGTCACGCCGCGGCGCGCGCCGAGCTCGCGCAGGCGGTTCGAGTTCGAGCTGTTGGGCGAGCCGACCACCAGCAAGAGGTCGATCTTGTCCGCGAGCGCCTGGACGGCGTTCTGGCGGTTCTGCGTGGCGTAGCAGATGTCCGAGAGCTCCGGACCGCGGATCTTCGGGAAGCGCCGCACCAGCGCGGCGATCACGTCGCGCGTGTCGTCCACCGAGAGCGTCGTCTGCGTGACGTAGGCGAGCTTCTCGGGATCGGTCACCGCGAGCACCTCGACCTCCGCGACCGTCGAGAGCACGTGCACCGTGCCGTCGATGCGCCCGCGCGTGCCCTCGACCTCGGGGTGGCCGGGGTGCCCGACCAGCACGATCTCGCGCCGTTCGCGCTGGTAGCGCTGGGCCTGCAGGTGCACCTTGGTGACCAGTGGGCAGGTCGCGTCGATCACACGCAGGTGGCGCGCACGGCCCTTCGATTCGATCTCCTCGGCCACGCCGTGGGCGCTGAAGATCGTCACCGAGCCGGGCGGGATCTCTTCCAGGCTCTCGACGAAGCGCACGCCACGTCCACGGAAGTCCTCGAGCACCGCGCGGTTGTGCACGATCTCGTGCAGCACGTACACCGGCGGGCCATAGAGCGCGAGCGCGCGCGCGACGATCTCGATCGCGCGGTCCACGCCGGCGCAGAAACCACGCGGCGAGGCCAGGAGAACCTGCATGGGCTCCGGAGGACTCATCGCGCCACTCATCGCGTACACGATAGCGTCACTCGCCGCGCTTCGGCAGCGCCAGCAAGCGCTCGGCGAGGTACTCGCCCAGGGCGCGGTTCGCCGCGGCGTCGTAGTGCCCGTCGAAGGGCAGGATCGGCGCCCTGCCGCGCGCGGCGTACAGCGGCGCGAGCGCCGCTTGGAGCTCGATCACCGGCAGTTCTCGTTCGCGCGCCAGCGCCAGCGCGCGCTCGTCGTAGGCACGCGTGTCTTCGCGGCCGGCCAGGCGCTTCGCATCGGGGAAGATCGCGACCACCGGCATCGCGCCAAGGCGCTCGCTCTCCTCGCGGAAGCGCCGCAGCAGCCCGGCGAGGAGCTGAAAACCCCGCTCGGCCACCTCCGGCGCGTAGAGCTGGGCCTTCGAGCTGACGAGGTCGTGCGCCAGCATCACGAGCGCGCTCCTGCGCGGGAGCTCTTGCGCGTGCCACAGCAGGGCCGCCGGGCCCGCGAGCTTGCCGCCGGTGTCGAAGGCGAACTCGCCGCGCTCGCGAAAGGCTTCGTAGGTGGGCCCGATCGCGCGCTCGGCCACGTCGTTCCAGTACCAGCCGAGCACGACCACGTCAGGTTGGATCCGCGCGCCGAGCTCCTCGAGCAGCCCGAGCTCCTGGGCCGTGCCGTAGGCGCGGTTGCCGCCGTTGACCACCGTCCAGAGTCCGTCCGGATCGCGCGCGCGCAGGGCGTGCTCGAGCTCGACCGGCACGGTCTCGTCGTCGGCCACGCCCTGGCCGTAGGTCAGGCTGTCCCCCAGGAACAAGACGCGCCGCTCGCCGGGTTGCTTCGCGCCGAGCTCTGGTCCGCGCAGGCCGAGCGAGTTCACGCGCACGCGGTGCTGGTAGGTGTAGTGCTCGCCCGGAACCATCTCCCAGCCGCGCGCGGGGTTGGCGCGCACCAGCATGAGCGGCAGGCGCTCGGCCAGCGGCACCCCGACCAGGCTGCGCGCGGCGAGCTCGCCCAGGCCCAGGCTGAGGGCCAGCGACAGGCCGAGCGCGAGGAGACGCTTCCTCTTCAGCCCAGTCGTTTCCGCGGCCATGTGCGCGGCTGATCCTACGTCGCGCTACGCGCCAGTCGAGCGCCGGGACGCCACCCGAGTATCCTGACGCGCCGCATGAGCCCCTCCGCATGAGCATCGTCTCGCTGGGTCTGGACCTGACGCAGATCGAGCGCCTGGCCGAGGCCGAGACGCGCCGCGGCGCGCGCTTCCTCGAACGCCTGTTCACGCCGGGCGAGCGCGCCTACTGCGAGCGCCGCGCCGCGCGCCGCCACGTGCACTACGCCGGCCGCTTCGCGGTCAAGGAGGCCGTCATGAAGGCCCTCGGCACCGGCTGGACGCGCGGCGTGCGTTGGCTCGACATCGAGGTCGTGCGCGCACCCGGCGGGCCGCCCGAGCTCGTGCTGCACGGCGCGACGGCCGCGCTCGCGCGCGCCAAGGGCATCGAGCGCTGGCACGTCACGATCACGCACGACGCCGGCATCGCCGCGGCGGTGGTCGTGGCCGAGGCCGCCGGCAGCGCGCGACTCGACCAGCAATCGTGACCGGCCCCTCGATGGAGTCTTCGTGAAACCCCGCGTCCTTCTGATCCTCTGTGGACCCGTCTTCTCCGTTCTGGCCTCGCTCGGGTCGGCGCAGCTACCGTTCCCGATCGACAAGAACCAGCGGCTCGAAGAGCTGGGCGACGCCTTCACGGTGACGGGTCGCGTGCGCATCCCGCGGCGCCTCTCGATCGAGGCCATGCGCGCGATCACGATCCAGGGGAAGGGCGCGGACGCGACGCTCGAGATCTCCGGCGCCGTCAAGATGCGCGCGGCCACGGGCGGGCAGATCGTGTTTCGCGACGTGTGGGTCGAGCTGACTCCGGAGTGCAAGGAGATCACCCTGGCCAACTGCATCTTCAAGGGCCGCGGAGGCATCCGCCCGTCCCCGGATGGGCCGAGCGACACGAAGATCTCCTTCGACCGGGTCGAGTTCGAGCGCAGCGCCTCGATGACCATCGAGGCTTCCAGCGGGAGCATCCTGATGGATACGTGCTACCTGGACGGCCCGCTCGTCTTGCGCGGCGTTCCGAGGTCGGAGACGGTCAAGAGCGGTTTCAGCATCTCCGTGTACGGCAGCTCGGGAAAGGTGGAGGGCCAGGTGCGCGGCCTGCTCGGCGGCATCACCGTAGAGGGCATCCGCGACGGGACGATCCGGACGTGCGACATGGCCGGCCCCCAGGCGCTCTTCATCGACAACGGAAAGCTGGCCCTCGATGGCAACAACGTGCGCTCGAAGCGCGTGGAGTTCCGCAACACGGCCAGCGTCGGGTTCAACGGTTTGAAGATCACGAAGTGCGACTTTCGCGCGGAGAAGCTGGTCCTGAGCTCGCCTCAGGGGCAGCCCGAGCGACTGACGTTCGACGACTGCTTCTTCCGCGGCCTCGAAGACCCCGACACGATCCGCAAGGAGATGCTCGAGGACTCCAAGAACTCGGCATCGGGCGCGGAGGCCGTCCTGCGCAGCGTCCGCCCGCAACCCCACGGCCTCGCGGGCGTCGAGGGCTGAGAGGCTGAGCAGAGATGCCGCTCGCGGCATTCTGCTCGGGCTCGAGGGATCGTCTGGCGCGCGATCCTCGCGCGCTCGTTCCGATTCTTGCTCAGGCTCTGAGAGGCTTACTCGCGGTAGCCGAGTACCACCAAGAGGCACGGGCCGCCGGCGATCGGCTCGAGTCCGAGTTCGGCCGCGCGCGCGAGCACGGTCTCGTTCTCGGCGCCCGGCTGCAGCCACAGGTGCGTGATGCCGAGGCGCGCGGCTTCCGTGAGCACGGCCTCGGTGATCTTCGGCGGCGTGATGATCGAGACCGCGCGCACGGGCTCGGGCGTCGCGCTCAAGCTCGGATAGGCCGTCAGGCCCT
This sequence comes from Planctomycetota bacterium, assembly GCA_013140785.1. Classification (GTDB taxonomy): domain Bacteria; phylum Planctomycetota; class UBA1135; order UBA1135; genus JABFRZ01. The sequence continues at coordinate 4,119 of JABFRZ010000429.1, forward strand.
CGATCTCGCTGGCGCGTGGGTTGATCGGGTACACGGGCGCCTTTCCGCTCTGCTGGTAGCAACGCAGGACCTTGTTGCCGTACTTCGAGCGCTCGCTCGTGGCCCCCACCACGGCCCACGGACCGGCGGCGAGGAACTCGCGGATGCGCTCGTTCGTGTTCATGCGCCGCCTGCTCCCAGGGCAGCGCTCAATGCTCGCCGTTCCCCGCGCGCAGCACGCGGTCGCGCGGATCGAGCGCGAGCTTCTTGCCGCGGAGTTCGAGCAGTCCCTTGCCGTCCGGGCACTCCACGCGCACGTGCTCGCCGCCCATGAGCACCTCGACCGGCATGGGGAACGGCTGGCCGTTGGGCGCGGTCCATTCGAGCAGGAGCGCGCCCTTCTTGACCGTCGAGGAGAGCGCGGGCAGCTTCGGCTGGCGCAGGTAGACCTCGAAGAACCAGTCGAGCTCCTGGCCGCTGACCTCCTCGGCGATGCGCAGGATCTCGTCGGTGGTCGCGAAGCGGCAGGCGCTGCCGTCGGTCGCGAGCTCGCGTGCCGGGTCGGGATAGGCCATGCGCCGCAACGCCGCGAAGAACTTCTCGTCGCCCAGCAGCCAGCGCAGCGTGTGCAGCACCCACGCACCCTTCGCATAGATGTCGTTCCCGGGCGAGCCCTCACTGTCGCCGAAGTACATCTCCGCCGTGCTGCGCTTCTCGCGTGGCGCGATCGCAGCCTGATTGGCGAAGTGCATCTGCTCCTGCATCTCGGTGAAGTACGCCTTCTCGCCGCCGACGTGCTCGGCGTAGAGCGCCTGGGCGTAGCTCGCGAAACTCTCGTGGATCCAGAAGTCGTTCCAGTTCGCGGCCGTGACCAGGTTGGCCCACCACTCGTGCGCGAACTCGTGCAGGTGCAGCTCGTCGTAGCCGCGGTCCTCGCCCCAGCGGTCCAGCTTGTACTCGTTGCCGTAGGCGATGATCGTCTGGTGCTCCATCCCGAGGTGCGGCGTCTCGGCCACGCCGTACTTGTCCGCGCGAAACGGATAGGGCCCGAAAAACTGCTCGAGGGCCGCCATCTGCCGCAGGATGTCCTCGAACAGGACCTTGCCCTTCTTCTTGTTCTCGGGCAGCACCCAGTAGGTCACGGGGAACATCTCGCCCGTGATGCTGCGGTAGTCGCGCGTGATCGTCTCGTAGGGCGCGATGTTGAGCGCGATGCCGTAGGAGTTGATCGGCGTCGAGACGTGCCAGTGAAATGTCTGCCAACCGTCGCCCGCGGGCTTCGTCTCGAGCAGCCTCCCGTTGGAGGCGCATACGAGCGGCTTCGGCACGGTCACGAAGATGTCCACGGAGTCGGCCTCGTCGTCGGGCTGGTCCTTGCATGGCCACCACAGGTCGGCGCCCTGCATCTGGTTCGCTGTCGCGATCCAGGGCGAGCCGTCCTTCGTCTTCGACCACACGAAGCCGCCGTCCCAGGGCGCATTCGGCGCGACGCGCGGCTCGCCCGCGTACTCGAGCGCGAGGTGGAGGCTCGTCCCCACCTCCAGCGCGCCGGTCGCGACCCGGATCTCGCCCTGCTCGTGGCGGAAATCCAGCGATTGCCCGCGGTCGTCGGCCGTGCCCGACACCAAACGCACGACCCTGTCCACCTTCAGGCGTCCATCCAGATCGAGCACGATTCCCTGGGTCGGCGCCGTGATGTTCGCCGTGATCTCGGTGCGCCCCCGGATCGCGCGCGCCTTCGGGTCCACGCGCACGCCGATCTGGTAGTGCTTCACGTCGTAGCACGCCTGCTCCAGCGGGATCGGGCGGCCGGAGGTGAGCGCGGGCGCGTCGGGCGTCTGCGCGAGCGCGAGAAGGAAAGAGAGGAACATGGGCGAGCCCTTGCTGTGAGTCCACGGATCTTAGCAGTCGCCGAGCGCGCTATGCTCGCAGGCGATGAAGCTGGCCGAGAAACGCGCCCGCATCCGGGAGACGCTCGATCGGTTGATCCCCGACGTGCCGATCCCGCTCGAGCACGCCGACCCCTTCACGTTGCTCGTCGCCGTCGTGCTCTCGGCCCAGACCACCGACAAGAAGGTCAACCAGGTCACGCCGGCCTTGTTCGCGCGCGCGAACACGCCCGAAGCCTTGGCGCGGCTCTCCGTCAGGGAAGTACACGGCCTGATCCGCACGGTCGGGCTCGCGCCCGCGAAGTCGAAGGCGCTGGTCGGGCTCGCGCGGCTGCTGCTCGAGCAGCACGCGGGCCGAGTGCCGCGCACGCGTGAGGAACTGATGGAGCTCCCCGGCGTCGGCCGCAAGACGGCGAACGTCGTGCTCAGCCAGGCCTTCGGCTTCGCGGCCTTCCCGGTGGACACGCACATCCACCGTCTGGCGGCGCGCTGGGGCCTCTCCTCCGGCAAGTCGGTCGAGCAGACCGAGCGCGACCTCGTGCGTCACTTCCCGCCAGCGTCCTGGGGCAGGCTGCACCTGCAGTTCATCTACTTCGGCCGGCGCTTCTGCCCCGCGCGCGGGCACGACCCCGCCGCCTGCCCGATCTGCTCTTTCGCCGCGCGCCGCGGGCGCGCAGACAGGCGCGTCAAGGCCTCGCGCTGAGCTCCGGCTCGACTCGGGATCCTCCCGACCCGCCGCACGGAAGCGCCTTTCAAGTGCGGTGCGGCGGCGTATCCTCTGCGCCGATGGAGGCACCCGGCGGCAACGCTGCGCAGGACTTCGACGACGTCGGCCTCGACCAAGCGCTCGAAGCCCTGGCCGCGGGCGACATCGAGCAGGCGCTCGGGCACCTCGAGGACGTCGATCCCGAGCGCGGCGAGCGCTGGACGACCGCGACGCACGCGCTGACCGAGCTGGGTGACTTCGCGGGCGCCGAACAGGCCCTCGCGAACGCGCGCCTCTGCCTCGGCGAGTCGCACGAAGACGTGCTGGCCGCCGAGGGG
>JABFRZ010000287.1 GCA_013140785.1 Planctomycetota bacterium
CGCCGGTAGCACCTTGACCGCGACGATGCGCTGCAGGGGACGCTGCATGGCGCGGTACACGATCCCCATGCCTCCGCGTCCGATCTCCCCGAGCAGCGTGAAGTCGCCGAGCTCCCGGCCCGTGCGCGGTTCGTCGAGCGTGGGCGGCTCCAGGAAGTCCGCGGGTCCCGGCGCGGCCAGCAGCCTCTCGACCTCGGCGCGTAGCTCGGCGTCCGCGCTCTCACGCTGCAGGAAGGCGGCGCGCTGGGCCGCGCGCAGCGGGCTCGCGCCGGTGAACAGGCGCAGCACCTCCTGCCAGCGTTCCGGGCTCATTTGGAAAGAGGGCGGGTAGGGATGAGGACCATCGGATCTCCCCTCGAGGGAACGCTCGTCTGGGGGTCAGCCCGCCAAGCGCACTTGGGTTCGAGTCTAGGGCAGGGGGCTCATGGAGGTGCGCGGCCGAGTGGTCGGGGGGAGGTCTCGAGCGGCGAGGGTCGCTGCGGCATTGCGCCTTCGTCTTGAACCGGAAGAGCACTGCCGCGCGGCCCGTCGCCATGCTGGAGCCCGTTCTCCAGAATACGGAAACCTACACATGGGCCCTCTCATGTCGCCGACTTGCAGGAGAAAGAAGCGCAGTGTCGGCCCAAAGTCCGGACGAATTTTCATTGCGCATTCTTAGAACGTGGAGAAAATAGGAGCCGGTGTCCGCCCCACGGACGCTCCGGATCTTGCCCTCCGACCGCCGTCCCGCGGCCGGTTCCCCTCTCCAAGCCCCCCCCCGATGAGCCCCAAGCAGCGCATTCCGTCCCACTTCTCGGGCCCTCTTCGTGCTCCGTTTCTGGTCCTGCTCGTTCTATCGGGGCTCGCGCCGATGGGCGCGGCCGCTCAGGGTGGTGGCGGTGGCGGCGGCGACATCCCGACCGGCCTCCTGCCCAGCCCGCGCTTCGGCGCGCAGCCGTTCACCCAGCAGCTCTTGCTGTTCGAGGAGTTCGGCACGGACAACCTGCCCACGACCTTCCTCGGCACCCGCTCGTTGCCCCTTCCCAGCGACAACACGAGCTGTCCCGATAGCGCCGCCCTGGACGCTTTCCTGGCGCGGCCACTGTCCGTGGTCCCGGAGCGCGAGTGCAACGACGACGTGCACCCCTGGCGGGCCAGGCTCGAGGAGTTCCTCGGCCGGGCGCTGCTCGACCCGCGCGCCGAGGGCCGTCCGCCGGGTGAGGGCTGGTCGCACCAGCGCTGGCTCGAGTTCCCGCCCCAGATCGGTTTCCAATCCGCGCAGACGGGCGCGCGTGACAACCGCGGCCTGCGCGACTCGAAGCAGCGCCACCGCTACCGCCTGGGCGAGTTCGCGCCGGGCGGGCTGTACCACAACACGGCCGGCACCCTGGGCCAAGCGGGCACGACGCGCGGCATCTCTGTGCGCTTCCACCCGAACATGCCGGCGCAGGACCCGCTTTCCCTGTGGACCTTCGACGGCACGCTGCCGCCGAAGCTGCTGATGGCGCGCTACGGACAGAGCATCGTCTTCCGCCACTTCAACGCGCTGCCGATCGACCCCTCGGCCAACATGGGCTTCGGGACGCACACGATCACGACCCACGAGCACAACGGCCACACGCCGGCCGAGAGCGACGGCTTCGCCAACGCCTTCATCTTCCCAGGCCAGTACTACGACTACCGCTGGCCGATGATCATCGCTGGGCACGACAGCGTGAACGTCACCGCATCCGATCCGCGCGCGGGTTCACCCGACGGTCGCGGTGGGATCCGCCGCCTGCGCGGCGACTTCCGCGAGACGATGAGCACGCACTGGTTCCACGACCACATGCTCGATCACACCGCGCAGAACGTCTACAAGGGCAACGCCGCGATGATGAACTACTACAGTTCCATCGATCGAGGGAACGAGGCCATCAACGACGGCGTCAACCTGCGCCTGCCGAGCGGCACGGCCCTCGACTGGGGCAACCGCGACTACGACGTCAACTTGGTCGTGGCTGACAAGGCCTGGGACCGGAACGGCCAGCTCGCCTTCAACATCTTCAACACGGATGGCTTCCTAGGCGACCACGTGCTCGTGAACTGGCAGCTCGAGCCGTACCTCGACGTGCGTCCGCGCCGCTACCGCTTCCGCATCCTAAACGGCGCCGTTTCGCGCTACTTCAAGCTTGCGCTGGTGAACGAGAGCGGTGTGCCGGTGCCGTTCCACATGATCGCCAACGACGGCAACATCATGGAGCATGCCGTCGCCTTCGACGGGACGCTCGGCACGCAGCGTGGGATCCTGCCCGAGCAGGGCATCGCCGAGCGCTACGACATCGTGGTGGACTTCAGCGCCTTCCAGCCGGGCTCGCGCCTCTACTTCGTCAACGTGCTCGAGCACCAAGACGGCAAGGGCCCGAAGGACGTGATCCCGCTTCCGGACGTGATCAGCGGCGCCTACCGGGCGGTGGCGCGCGACGACAACGGCGACGGCTTCCCCGAGCGCTGGGAGAACGGCGACCCGTGCGTCGGCAAGATCATGGAGTTCCGCGTGCGCGCGGCGAGCGGCCCCGACCTCAGCATGAACCCGGGCGAGTTCACGGCCGGCAAGAAGAAGATGATCCCGCTGCCGCGGCCGAGCTCCAACGAGCTCGCCAACGCGCGTCACCGCAGCTTCGAGTTCGGCCGCTCGAGCGGCACCGACGAAGCGCCCTGGACCATCAAGACCGACGGTGGCCAGGCCTTCGGCGCGGATCCGACGCTGCTCTCGGCCGCCCCGAACCTGGGCGAGCTCAGCGCTGATGGACTCGGGCACCTCGAGATCTGGAAGCTCTCGACCGGTGGTGGCTGGTCCCACCCGGTGCACGTGCACTTCGAGGAGGGCATCGTGCTCTCGCGCGACGGCAACCCTCCGCCCGAGTGGGAGAAGTGGGCCCGCAAGGACGTGTACCGGATCGGCGACGGTCCGGACACCAGCCGCGAGATCGAGTTCTCGATCCGCTTCCGCGAGTTCGCGGGCACCTACATGGAGCACTGCCACAACACGCAGCACGAGGACACGGCCATGCTGCTGCGCTGGGACGTCGAGCGCCCGGGGCAGTTCACGCTCCTGCCCGCCCCGATGCCGAGCTGGGACGGAATCCAGTTCGTCGAGTCCACGTCGCTCCCGACCGCGCGCACCGGCGACGGCTTCGGGCCGGGTGGCGACGGGACGCCGCCGCCCGCGGGCGAAGTCCTGCGGACGACGCTCGTGGAGTACTCGCCCACGCGCGGCTGGCGCATCTCGGGCACGAGCACCGGCGCGACCATCGCCAGCCCGCGCATTCGCGCGCACGTGGGCTCGACCCTCGCGGGTGCCGTGATCGGCAGCACGGTCAGGCGGGCCGACGGCACGTGGCTGATTCGCGTGGCGGGCGGGCCGGTGCCGGACGCCTCCAGCACCATCAGCCTGGAGTCCACCGGTGGCGCCACGCTCCTCGCCGTCCCGCTGTCGCTTCAGCCCTGAGAACTCTGGATCCGCGGCGCAGAGAGGCTTGGGCTTCCCTGCGCCGCGTCTCCGCCTAGCCCGACCTATTCATGAAGCCTCGGCTGCAACGTCGCGACTGGCTGCATCTGCAGCGCTTTGCTCCTTGCCTAGTCCTCGGCGACCTGCAGAGGTCGCCTCCGCTCCTCTCAGTCGCAAATCGTTGCATCTGCAGCCATTCGCGACGTTTCGTTCGAGGCCTCATGAATAGGTCGGGCTAGTACGCCATGAAGGTCTCTCGTCTGTTGCTCGCCCCCGCGCTGCTCCTCGGCGGCCGCTCTGCCCTCGCTGGCGGGGACCCGCCCGCCGGCAGCGCCGCGGCCCGCTGGGGCGCCGATTACTTCCCCAACGTGGCGCTGGTCACGCACGAGGGCAAGACGGTGCGCTTCTTCGACGACCTGATCCGCGACAAGGTCGTGGTGATCAGCTTCATCTACACGAGCTGCCCCGACGCCTGCCCGCTCGAGACCGCCAAGCTGACCGAGGTCCACGGTCTCCTCGGGGATCGCGTGGGCCAGGACGTGTTCTTCTACTCGATCTCGATCGATCCCGAGAACGACACGCCCGAGGTGCTGCGCGCCTACGCCGAGCGCTTCCAGGTCGGCGCGGGTTGGCAGTTCCTCACGGGCGCCAAGGAAGACATCCGGCTGCTGCGCCAGAAGCTCGGCATGCTGCGCTCGGGCGAGGAGCGCCTGGTGGACCACAGCCTCAGCCTGCTCATCGGCAACCAAGCGACGGGCCAGTGGATGAAGCGCTCGCCCATGGAGAACCCCTACCTCCTGGCGACCCAGATCGGGGACTGGCTGCACAACTGGAAGCTCGCGCCCGCGCCCGGCCGCGCCTACGCCGACGCACCCAAGCTGCGCAGCGTCGCGCGTGGCGAGAACCTGTACCGCACGCGCTGTATGACCTGCCACGGCATCGGCGCAACGGACGGAATCGTGCGCCAGGGCCCGGACCTCCTGGGTGTGACCGAGCGCCGCGAGCGCGGCTGGCTCTCGCGCTGGCTGGCCGAGCCGGACGTGATGCTGGCCGAGAAGGACCCGCTCGCGTTGGAGCTCTTCGCCGCCAACCGCAACCTGCCCATGCCGAACATGCGCCTCGCGCCGAGCGAGGTCGAGGCCCTGCTCGATTTCATGCACGGCGAGAGCCGGCGCATCCAGGACGAGCGCGCGGCTGCCCTGGCGGCGGCGGCGCGCGCGGAAGCCGAGGCTTCGGAGGCCGAAGGGAGCGGCGTCGGGGAAGACGGCGCCGAGGAGACGGTTCCGCCCTGTTGCCAGAAGAAGGACGGGCTCGTGCTGGACTCCGAGGAGCCCGACGAGGGGGAAGCCCCGAGCGCGAACCTCGCGCCAGGGCCCCTGTTCGACCCGCCGGCTCCCCGCGCGGCCTCCGCGCCGCCCAAGCTAGAGAGGCCGGCCGCTCACGTGCCGAGGGGACCGATCCTGCTGTGCCTCGGACTCGCGTTGGCGATCGGCGGTCTGGGTGCCGCCTGCGGGCGGCGCGGCGCGTAGGCGGTTCGCGTCCCCGAGCGCGGAGAGCCAAGAGGAGCAGCGATCCTGATTGGATCGGGGCGTGGAGTCACGCTAACGTTCGCCGCGAGGGGCCAACGTGAATCCGGAAATCCAGATCGACATCCGCGAGCTGGGGTTCGCGCTGTTCGTCACACAGGCCGGCGCGAGCGCGCTCTCTGCCCTGGCGCTGTTCGGCCTGTACCGCGCGTACCGGCGCTCCTTCCTGCTGCACTGGAGTGCTGCGTGGCTGGCGCTCGCGTGCTTCTTCGCCGGTTCCGCGTTGTCGCCCTGGTTGGCACGCTCCTCCGACTCGCAGTGGCTCTTGGTCGCCGCGCTCACGCTCGCGGCCGGCTACGCGCACGTCGCCGGGCTGATCTCGGGCACGTGGATGCTCGCGACCGGGCGAGGACTCAGGCGCGGCGCGCGCGCGCTCCTGTTCGCGCTGCCGCCCGTGCTCGCCATCGGGTTGGTGTTCGGCGCGCGCGAGGTCGGGCCCAACGCGCACTCGTTCCATCTTGCCCTGCGCGGCCTGATCGCGGGGCTGGCCTTCCTCGTGGCCGCGTTCGGCGTGGCGCGCCTCGCGCGGGGCGAGCCTTCCTTCTCGCGCTGGCTGGTCGCGGCGCTGCTCTTCGTGGCCGGACTGATGGATCTCGGCCAGTCGGCGCGGCGGCTCGCGAACCCCGAGGGCTGGAGGGTGGACTCCCTGGCCACCCTCGTCGCGCCGCACCTCGTCGCGCTCTTCCTGCAGCTCTTGCTCCTCTCCGGATTGCTGCTGTGGTTCTTCCAGGACGAGCGCCGCGCCCTGGCGCGCACGGCGCGCGCCCTCGCGAAAAGCGAGGAACACCGGCGTCGCTCCGAGCACCTGGAGGCCGTGGGGCGGCTCGCCGGCGGCGTGGCCCACGACTTCAACAACCTCTTGACGGCCATCACCGGGCACGCCGAGCTCTTGCTGCTGCGCACGGGACCTGACCACCCGGATCGCGAGGACCTGCTGCCCATCGCGCGCGCCGCCGCTCGCGCGACCGAGCGCGTGCGTGAGCTCTTGACCTTCGCGCGCCGCCAACCCCTGCGCGCGCAGAACTTCGTGCTGGACGAGCTCCTGTCCGAGCTCCAGCGGATGCTCGCGAGCCTGCTGGGCGAGAACGTGCGCCTCGAGTTCGAGCTCGGAGCAGCGCGGGCCGTGGTGCACGCCAACCCAGCCCAGCTCGAGCTGGCCCTGATCAACTTGGTCTCGAACGCGCGCGATGCGATCAGCGGGAGCGGCCGCCTCCGCGTGCGCACCCGCGTGACGCGCATCGAGGACGGGACTGACGTCGGGGGTGATGCCGTCGCGCCCGGTCTGGAGCTGGCGCCCGGGCGCTACCTCAGGCTCGAGGTCTCCGACGACGGCTGCGGCATTGCGCCCGAAGCGCAGGCGAAGATCTTCGAGCCCTTCTTCACGACCAAGCCGGGCAAGGGCACCGGGCTCGGCCTGGCCTCGGTGTACGGGATCGTCAAGCAGAGCGGCGGCGAGATCCGCGTCGAGAGCGCCCTCGGGCGGGGCACGACCTTTCGCATCTGGCTAGCGCTGGTCGAGGCTGAGCCCGAGAAGCGCGTCGAGCTCGTGCCGGCCACGCCAGGCCAAGGCGGCCACGAGACGATCCTCTTGGTCGAGGACGAGCCCGACGTGCGCCAGCTCGTGCAGCGCCAGCTGACGCTGGCAGGCTATCGCGTGATCGCGGCCGCGAGCGGCGACGAGGCGCGCGCGCATCTCTCTGCCAGTCCCTCCGGCTTCCACCTGCTGCTCTCCGACGTGGTCATGCCTGGGCTGCCGCTGCACCAGCTGCTCGAGACCGCGCGCTTCGACCACCCCGAGCTGCGCGTGCTCCTGATGTCGGGCTACTCCGAGTCCTCGATCGGCCAGCAGGCCATCGATCTCGCCGGAGCGAACTTCCTCGCGAAGCCCTTCACCGTGCGCGAGTTCCTGGGCGCCGTGCGCGCCGCGCTCGACGCCCCGCGCTCGCTGCCGCGCGAGCGCCCGCGCCCCAGC
>JABFRZ010000056.1 GCA_013140785.1 Planctomycetota bacterium
GCTCTCGACCCTCACGCCGTCGATCCACCACTCGACACGCTCGACGAAGAGAGCGGGCTCGGGCTCCTTCCCAGCGTCGGCCGGAACGGCGTTGGCCGGAAGGAAGCGCGCGCGCGCCGCGGGCGAGAAGCCCGACACCCACAGCGTCCACGTCTGCTTCGATTCCACGCGCACCCACACGTCGGAGCCGGGCTCCTCCATCCTGCCGACGTGCTCGCGTCGGCCGGCGGGCGTCGAGAGCGTCGCCTTGCGCAAGAACAGGAGCGCGAAGCACGTGTTCGCGATCGGCATCGGCGCGGGCGGCCAACGCACGCGGCCGTCGCTGCTCCAGCCGCCGTGCTCGCGCTGCTCGCGCAGCAACTCGGCCGCGCCCTCGGCGTACCAGTCGTGCCCGGCGATCTCGGTGAGGCCGAAGAGCGCGCCCACGCGCTCGAGCCCGTAGAGATAGTAGTAGTGCCAGACCGCCTCGCCCTCCGGGTTGCCCGCGACGGAGTAGTGCTGCGCGAGCCAGTTGAGCGCGAGCTCGCGCGCCTCGGCCATGTCGGCCGCGAAACGATGGTCCACGCGCGCGGGATCTTCGCCCACGATCCCGAGGATCGTGAGTCCGGCCGTCGTCATCGAGGCCGTGGCGCGGCCACCCGGCTCGTAGGCGAAGCCCGCCATGCGACGCCGCTCCTTCGGGAGCTCGCCCGCGCCGGGGATCTCGAGCGGCTTCTCCTGGTAGCGCAGCGTGAGCCCGACCAGCTCGCTCCAGATCGACTTCGGCAGCTCCAGCCCGGCCGCGTGCGCCGCGCGCAGGCCGAGTGCGGCCACCTGCGTGTTGGAGAGGTCGGCGCGGTTCAGGCCGGGATAGTCCCAGCCGCCGCTCTCGCGCAGGCCGAGCAGGGTCTCGACGAGCTTCTGCATGCGCTTCCTGTTGCGCGCGTCGCCGAGCGCACCGATGGCGTGCAGCAGGACGCCGGTCGCGTAGGTGTGGCGCGGCTCGCTCTCGAGCAAGAAGGTGCTCGCGCGCTGTAGCGCGGGGTGGTCGGGCGCAAAGCCGCACTTCAGGAGGGTGTAGACGGTGAGCGCCGTGGCGCCGTCGCGCAGGTCGTGCCAGACGAGGCCGCGCTCGTTGAGATCGACGCCGAAGGAGCCGTCGCGGTTCTGGCTGCGCAGCAGGAAGGCGACGCCGCGCTCGATGGCGGCGTTGACGGCCTCGCTCGAGGGACCACGCGGCGCGTCCTGCGCCGGACGGGCCGCGGCGCGCGCGCCGAGAGCAATGAAGAAGATGAGGAGGAGCGCGGGCAGGGAACCGCGGACCATGGGGAGCTCCGTGTCCCGCGCAGGATAGCCCGGCGGACTCCGCTCGCCGTTACTCCTATACTGCCCCGCGATGCGGATCCGCCCCTCCGCGTGGCTCGCCCGCCGAGCCACGCCGTCCCTCGCCGCCCTCGCTCTGACGCTGGGCGCCTGCTCGGGTGGCGGCGAGCACTCGGTCCTGCTCGTGACGCTCGACACGACGCGCGCCGAGGCGCTCGGGGTCTACGGCAACCCGCATCCCGTCACGCCCAACCTGGACCGGCTGGCGGCCGAGGGCGTGCTCTTCGAACAGGCCTACAGCGTGGCGCCGCTGACCCTGCCGGCGCACGCCTCGATGCTGACCGGGCTCGTGCCGCCGCGCCACGGCGTGCGCGACAACGGGCTCGCAGCGCTACCGCGCTCGGCCGTGACTTTGGCCGAGCGCGCGCGCGAGGCCGGCTTCCAGACCGCGGCCTTCCTGGGCTCGGTGGTACTCGACGAGGGCTTCGGGCTCGAGCAGGGCTTCGAGCGCTACGAGGCGCCGGCGCGCAGCTTCTACAACGGTCCCAGCCTGGGCTACGCCGAGCGCCCGGCGGCCGAGGTGGCGAAGCTCGCCGCGGCCTGGCTGCACGCGCGCGATCCGAAGCGCCCGTTCTTCCTGTGGGCGCACTTCTGGGACGCGCACGCGCCCTACTCGCCCGCGCCCGAGATGAAGGCGCGCGCAGGCAACAACGACTACCTGGGCGAGGTCGCGGCCTGCGACGCGGCGCTCGGCAAGCTGCTGGCGGCGTTGCGCGCGGAAGGACTCGAGGACTCGACCCTGGTGGTGGTGGTGGGCGACCACGGCGAGTCCTTCGGCGAGCACGGCGAGCTCTCGCACGGGCCGTTCGTGTGGAACACGACCCTGCGCGTGCCGCTGATCCTGCGCCGACCGGACGGACGGCGCGCGGGCGAGCGCGTCGGAAGCGTCGCCAGCGTGGTGGATGTCTACCCCACGGCGCTCGCGGCCATGGGGCTCGAGCCAGGCGGCGGTGAGGGCGGCGCCACGCTCGACGGGCTCAGCTTGCTCGAAGACGAGCCCGGGCCGCGGCGCGGGGCGTACTTCGAGTCCTACTACGGCTACCTGAACTTCGGCTGGCACCCGCTCGCGGGCTGGGTCGAGCCGCGCGGCAAGTATCTGCACGCACCGACGCCGCGCTTCTACGAGCTCACGCACGATCCGAAGGAAGAGCACGACCTCGCGCCCGAACGCGGCGGGCTCGTCAGTGAGGCGCGCGGGGCCCTAGCGGAGCTCGCCAAGAAGCCCGTGCTCGCGCGCGACGCCGAGGGCCTGGATCCCGAGCTCAAGCGCACGCTGCAGGCCGTCGGCTACGCCGCCTTCGCGAGCGAGGGCGTGGAGCTGCCCGCGCTACTGGCCGAACTCGCGCTGCCCGACCCGCACGAGCGCACGCGGGAGCTCGCCGATGTCCAGCGCGCCGGCGGCCTGCTGGACGGCGGCCTGCTGGACGCAGAGAAGTACGCCGAGGCCGAGACGCTCTTGCGCGCGATCGTTGCGCGCAATCCCGACAACCTCTACGGCTGGGATCGCCTGGCGCTGTGCCTGATGCGCATGCAGCGGCATCGCGAGGCGATCGCGCCGCTCGAGCGCGTGCTGGCCGGAGCCCCGGGCAACGCCGACACCTGGAGCTACCTGGCCGCGTGTCGGCTCGTGGTCGGCGAGGAGGAGCAGGCCCTGGCCGCCTTCACGCGCGCGCTCGAGCTCGACCCGAACCACGTGCAGGCCCTGGGCGGCCTCGTGCACCTGATGGAGGACGCGGGCCTCGGCAAGGAAGCGGCGTCGTTCAAGCAGCGCTTCGAAGCGGTGCAGTCGCGGCCGTGACGTGCGCGCTCTGCGGGAAGCGCGCCAGGCGGATCCTGATCGCATGCGTGAGCCTCGCGGCGACACTGCTCGTGCTCGAGGGCTGGCTGCGCTTCCTGCTCTTCAGCGACTTCGCGCGCGAGCACCGGATCGGCTGGAGCTGGCGCAACGCCGGCCTCTACACGCCACGCGAGGCCGGGCGCGAGAACTGGAAGCTGCGCGTGCGGATCGGGACTGAGGCCGGAAAACGCAGCCCCGACTTCGACGCGCGCTTCGGCTGGCTGCCGGCTGGGATCGACCGCCAGTTCGCGCACCCCGACGAACGCCTGCTCGAGGGCCGGCGCCCGGTGCTCCTCCTCGGCGACTCCTACGCCCAGTGCGCGTCGGAGGCTGGCACCTGCTGGCAGCTACCTCTGGCGCTGGTTCCTGTTCGGCTCGGGGCTGGTCTCGCGCCGGGCGGCCCTGCGCTGTACGGACGAGGCCGATCACGTCGCGCAGAAGCGTGCCGTGAACCGGCGCCTGCTGGAGGAGATCCAGCGTGCGCTCGAGCAGCGCGGGTTGCGCTACTTCTTCGTGCTGTTCCACGCGCGCCGCGCGCTCGAGGCGCCCGGACCCTACGCCTGGCAAGAGCCGTTTCTGTACGAGGCGTTCGAGGAGCTGCGCATCCCGTTCGTGTCGTCGAAGCGCAGCCTGCGCGCGCACCTCGCGCGCACGGGACTCGCGGCGGAGGTGCTGTCACATCCGCTCGGGTCCGGGCATCAACCACTACACCGCCGCAGCCAATGCAGTCGTGTTCGAGGCGTTCCTAGCCGGGCTCGCGGGCGAGTTCGAGTCCTACGAGTACTTGCCCGAGCGCTGACTCGCTCGCGCGTCCGCGCCGCCCGCCTCAATGCAGCGTCAATAGCAGGGTGGAGAGCTGGGTGTAGGCCGCGCGCTCCGGCACCGTGAGGGTGCGCGCGAGCAAGTCCGAGTGCTCGAACGGGTCCTGCTCGAGGTCGTAGAACTCCTCGCTACAGGGATCGAAGCGGATCAGCTTGTAGCGCGGCCCGCGCACGGCGCGGGCATGAGTCGGGAGCAGCTCCATGCGCAACGCGTTGGAGACCGAGTAGCCGAGCGGCTGCGACGGGTCGCGCACGATGAACTGGTAGTAGCGCTCGTACGAGGAGCTGGGAGTCCAGGTCGCACCCGCGAGCGTGCCCGACCCACCCGTGTAGTACGACAGCATCACGTTGGGCGGCGGCGAGACGAGCCAGGCCCCGAATTGCGGCTGCCAGGCGGGCGCGAACGACCCGATCACGAGCCAGGTCTCTGCGAAAGGCGGCGCGCCGGAGAGCTGCCACGGAACCACGTTGGCGCCATACACGCCGTACAGCGGTGGCCCGCAGCTCGTGAGCGTGGCGCTGCCGGGGCCGTCGAAGCCGAGCGAGGTCTGACACACGTCCGCGGCCGGACACGGCGGCAACACTGGCGGATTGCCAGGGCCGTTGTGCGAGAAGGCCTCGGCGAAGAGCCACTCGCGCGAGCTCTGCGCGGGATCCGCGAGGCAGGGCGCGAAGCTGACCGAATCGAGCACGACGCCCGGCAAGGTCGCGGCGAGATCGACACCCGCCAGCTCGGCCACGGTCGCAAACAGGTCGGTCACGCCGACGAGCGCAGCGCACTCGCCGCCCTGGACCACGCCGAGCCCCGCGACCAAGAGCGGCACGCGCACGCCACCCTCGTAGAGCGTGCCCTTGGCATCCGACGTGAACGGCGCCTGGGGCAGACAGCGATCGGTGCCGTTGTCGGCCAGGAAGAACACCGTCGTCTGCGCGAGCTCGCCCGCTGGAAGACTGAAGATCATGCGCCCGATCTCGTGGTCGAGCGCCTCCACCGCGGCCTTGTAGAAGGGACGCGGATCGGGTCCGGGCGCGTCGCACGAGATCGGCGGCGTGCCGGGCGGCAGGACCTGCGAGTGCAAGCGGGGCGGCGGCCGGTGGAACGGAGCGTGGGGCGCCTGGAAGGAAACCACGCACAGCCACGGGCCATCTTGCTGCCGGATCCAGGCCAGCCCGTCGTTCACGGAGCTGGTGGTGGCGTAGCGCGTCGATTGCGCGACGGAGCCGTTCACGACCCGGCGCCAATTGAAGTAGCTCCCGATCTGACCCTCGAGCGAGCCAGCGAAGTGGCTGTAGCCCGCCAGATTCGGCGCGAAGTCGGCGCCGTTCTGGGCCGAGCCGAGGTGCCACTTGCCGATCGCGGCGTGCGCGTACAGCCCGCCCGTGCCGAGGTCGAGCATCTCGGGCAGCGTGATCTCGCCGAGCGGCAGCGCCGGACCGTTGCTGAAGGGGTTGATCACCGTTCCGATGCTCGTGCGGAAGGCGAAGCGCCCGGTCTGGATCGAGGCGCGCGTCGGCGAGCAGGTCGGCAACGACCAGGCATTGCGGAAGAGCACGCCGGCCCCCGCGATGAGGTCGAGGTTGGGCGTCGGAGCCGGATCGGAACCGACGCCGTAGGCCCCGATCTGGTCGATGCCGAGGTCGTCGGCGATCAGGATCAGGACGTTGCCCGGCTGGGCGGGGCGCGCGAGCGGACCGCTCGACTGCGAGCCGAGGGCGAGGACCGTGAGCAGCCCAGGCAGCAACGCAGGGGCGAGCGGCATTCCGCCTCACTGTCTACCGCAGAATGCGTGATCCGACAATCTTCCTCGGGGCCCTTCCCAGTCGGCCGGGCTGGGACAGCACCCGCCAGCGGGCGGCTCCGCGCCCTACCCGCGCCCGTGCGTGGCATGATCGTCGGCCGATGCCGGCTCCGCTCCCGACTCCGCCGCCCGCTCGCGACCGCCTCGGACGGCCGCTCTGCAACCTGCGGCTCTCGGTCACCGACCGCTGCAACCTGCGCTGCAGCTATTGCATGCCCGAGGAGGAGTACGTGTGGCTGCCGCGCGCCGACATCCTCTCGTTCGAGGAGCTGGTGCGCCTGGCCGGAGTGTTCGGGGCCCTGGGCGTCGAGAAGCTCCGCCTGACGGGCGGCGAGCCGCTGCTGCGGCGCGACCTCGCGGGGCTGGTTTCCTTGCTCAGGTCCCAGGCGGGTCTCCCTGACATCGCGCTGACTACCAACGGAGTCCTGCTCGCGGACCAGGCGTTCGCCCTCGCGGCCGCGGGCCTCGCGCGCGTGACGATCAGCCTGGACACTCTGCGGCCCGAGCGCTTCCGGCTCCTGACGCGGCGCGACGAGCACGCGCGCGTCCTCGCCGGCATCGAAGCCGCGCGCGCGGCCGGCTTCCGCGGGACCAAGCTCAACACGGTCGTCTTGCGCGGCGTGAACGACGACGAGCTGGTCGAGCTGCTCGAGTTCGGGCGCGAGCGCGGGCTCGAGGTGCGCTTCGTCGAATACATGGATGTCGGCGGCGCGACGGGCTGGAACGCGGAGACCGTCGTGTCGCGCGCGGAGATGCTCGCCAGCCTGGCCGCGCGCTTCGGCCGGATCGAGCCCGATCCGCTCGACGATCCCACGGCCCCGGCCGAGCGTTTCCGCCTCGCCGACGGGACCCGCTTCGGCATCATCGCCTCGACCACCGAACCGTTCTGCGCCGCCTGCGACCGCGCGCGGCTCACGGCCGACGGGCTCTGGTACACCTGCCTCTACGCCCCCACCGGCACGGACCTGCGCGGCCCGCTGCGGGCTGGGGCGGGCGACGACGAACTCGCCCAGAGGACCGCGGGACAACTCGAGATGCGCTACGTGCCTTCGGTGAAGGTTTATGAAACGCTGGTCGATGTGGTGGTGTTCACGGTCGCCAATTTCGATCACGGCAAGAAGGTGACGCCGATCAATTCGTCGCTGCTGCGGCCCGGCATGACGGTGATGGATTTGAACGACCTGCCGCACGGCTCGCCGTTC
>JABFRZ010000663.1 GCA_013140785.1 Planctomycetota bacterium
TGTCGCTGTGGCGCGCGGGGTTCGTGCCGGCCGCGAGCGGCTACGCGGCGGTGTTCTTCGCGCTGACCGGCCTGCACGCGTTGCACGTCCTCGGCGGCCTCGGCTTCCTGGGCTTCCTCGCGCGCGCCCCGCCTGCCCGAGCTCGCGCGCGCCGAGCCTGCGCCTGGGCGCCGTCTACTGGCACGGAATGGGTGCGCTCTGGCTCGTGCTCTTCACGCTGCTCTACTTCGTGCGTTAGCTTCTCGGCCCGTGCCCGTCCGCGATCAGAAGGAGCTGCGCATCTTGCTGCTCGTCGTGGCGGGCTTCGTGCTCGGCTTCGCGCTGCTCGTGTTCCTGATCGCGACCGACGTGTGATGCCTGCGCGCGAAGCCATGCAGCCCGCCCTGGCCATCAGCCGGCGCCTCGCACGCGCAGTCGATGCGCTCGCCTTCGGCGCGCCGGTGACGCACGTCTACGACCCGCTCGTCTACGCGCGCGCGCCGCACGAGCTCTACCTCGAACGCTACGCGCGGCCGGGGATCGAGGCCCTGCTGGTGGGCATGAATCCCGGGCCGTTCGGGATGGCGCAGACCGGCGTGCCCTTCGGCGAGGTGACGCTCGTGCGCGACTGGCTCGGGCTACAAGGCGCGGTTCGCAAGCCCACACGCGAGCACCCCGCGCGCCCGATCACGGGCTTCGCTTGCACGCGCTCGGAGGTTAGCGGCGCGCGCTTGTGGGGCTGGGCGCGCGCGCGCTTCGGCACGCCGGACGAGTTCTTCACGCGCTTCTTCGTGTGGAACTACTGCCCGCTCGTGTTCATGGAAGCCTCAGGCAAGAACCGCACGCCGGACAAGCTGCCTTCCGGCGAGCGCGCCGCCCTCTACGCGCCCTGCGACGAAGCCCTGCGCGCGATCTCCGCGCACCTCCGGCCCAAGCACGTCATCGGCATCGGCGCCTTCGCGCGCGACCGCACGGCGGAAGCCCTCGCGGGCGAGCGCTATCTCGTCGGCACGATTCTGCACCCGAGCCCGGCCAGCCCGGTGGCGAACAAGGGCTGGGCAAAGCAGGCCGAAACGGCGCTGGAACGCCTCGGTCTCGCGCTGTGACGCGGATCGAAGGAGGCTGGCGCCGCGCGGCTTCGTCCCATCGCTGTCGAGTTCTCCGACGACGATCGGCCCCCGTCAGGTAGGTTGATCGCGACGACGAGCGAAGGGTCATGCACCGTCTGAAGATCGGCCTGCTGCTCTTGGGTATCTGCCGTCTCCCGGCGTGGCAGCAGCCGTCTCCGGCGGAGGCTCCGCCCATCCAGACTGCGGACGAAGCGCTCGAGCGCCTTCCGCCCATCGGACGCGAGGGAACATTCGATAAGCAGCGGATGGC
This sequence comes from Planctomycetota bacterium, assembly GCA_013140785.1. GTDB lineage: Bacteria > Planctomycetota > UBA1135 > UBA1135 > JABFRZ01. The sequence continues at coordinate 1,360 of JABFRZ010000663.1, forward strand.
GTGGAACTTCGATCCGGCCGTTTCGTGGCTGAAGGATCACCTCGCGAGGGGAGGCACGCTCAGTGACGAGCAGTGGCGTCGAGCCTTGCTGCGCTCAGGCTCCTTCCGCGTGCGCGAACGCTGGCCGATCGACAGGCCCTTCGCGGTATCCGTTGAGATTCCGGCCTGGCTGCCGCTCAGCGAGATCCGTCTCTCCACCGGCGACAGTGGCGACTTCGAAGGCCGCGCGGGCAGCACGAGCCCATTGATGTGTGGCAACTGCGCTGCATCTGCACGGATGCGGTGGCGATACCAAGAGCTCCAGGTACTGCCGCTCGGGTCGCAGACGGTCAGCTTCCAGGTCGTCGTCGAGCGAGGATCGGATACGGGGCCCTCCCGGCTCCGACGCGACACGCCGCCCCCCGAAGGCCCGCCGGCTGGCGTCCTGTGGAAGGGCACGCTCGATTTCCAGATCCAAGGCGTGGCGACTTTCGAAGAGGCGCTCCCCGCCGCGCACGACGAGGTGCTGAACGCGACCGTGCGCAGGGCTATCGGGGTGGCCATCGTCAACGACCGGAGACTCTGGGTAGATGGCGACGTCGACCGAGTCCCCGAACTCGCGACGACGGGGTTGTCGCTCGAGATCGAGCTCCGCGAAGGAACGACCGTTCGCGAGACCGAATCGCTAGTGGTCATTGACCGTCCAGGCGCCTTCTCGCAGTCCGTGGGCTGGGACTTGCCCGCGGATCTGACAGATCCTTCGAACTGGTCGGTTCACGTTCGCGGCCGGGCAGCGGAGGCCCTGCACGCCTGGAACGCGCAGCGCTACTGGGATGGCGAGCTCGTGATCCCGCTGGCTGACGTGCCGAGACACTGAGCGTCTCAACGCCTGCTACGATCACCCTGCATGGCCGCTCGCAAGCTGCGCCTCCTCGCCGGTCTCGTTGTGGGCGTCGTCGGGTATGCCGCGCTCATGGGGCTGAAGGAGGACGGGCCGAACGCGTGGAGTCGGGACCTGATCGCAGGCGCAGCGGGGGCATGTCTGGGCGTGGCGCTGATCCATGCCCGTCGGTGGCGAGAGCGAGCTAGCCCCTAGTCCAGGGCGTAGAACCGCCAGCTCGGGCGTGTGTCGGGCGTGAGCGCCACGTCCATCAGCCGCGCGCGCACGAGCTCGATCGGCATGTTGCCGCTCGTGAGGACGGCGTCGTGGAACTCGCGCGCGGACAGCTTGCCGGAGCGCACGAGCTCGGCGTACAGGCCGCGGAACTGCAGCGCGCCGATCATGTAGGCGAGCTGGTAGAGCGGGCCGTAGTCGCCGCCGAAGGAGCGGCGCACCTCGGCCTCGGCGTTCTCGCGCTCGTGGCCGACGCGCTCGACCAGGAAGTCGATGCACTGCGCGGGCGTCATCTGGCCAAGGTGAAAGCCGAGCGAGAACTGGATGCGCGCGCAGCGGTGCATGCGCCAGAAGAGTGCGCCGACCCTGTCCTCGGGCGTGGCGACGTAGCCTCGCTCCCACAAGAGCATCTCCCACCACAAGGCCCAGCCCTCGGTCCAGAAAGGCGTCGAGAACGCGCGCCGATACGTGAAGTAGCGCTCGTTCATGAAGCCCTGCAGGTGGTGGCCCGGGATGACCTCGTGGTGCACGGTCGCGCGACAGAAGTGGCGGTTGTTGCCGCGCAGGCTCATACGCTTCGCCTCGTGGCTCATCGCATCGGTCGGATAGGCGACCTGCATCGACTCGCCGCCCAGGAAGAACGGGCTCGTGCGCTGATCCGCGGGTGAGAGCATGTTCACGCGCCACACCTCCTTGGCGAGCGCCGGCACGCTGACGAGCTCCTCGCGCTCGACGTATTCCCAGGCCTCGCGCGCCAGCGCGACGATCAGGGCCGGCTGCTCGCCGGGCGCGACGTGGTTTTGCTTGACACGCTCGAGGGCCTGCTTCCAGTCGTCGCCGCAGCCCATCTCGCGCGCGGCGCGCCGCATTTCCGCCTCGCACCAGGAGAACTCGCGCTCGGCCACCTGGATCAATTCCTCGGGCGTGTACGGGATCCAGGCGAGAGCCAGGTCCTCGAGCAACGCCGCGCGCCCGATAGGATCGCCGACGATCGTGTCGGCATCGTCCTCGGTGGTGCTGTCCTCGGCAGCGCTGTCCTCGGCGGAGTCGTCCTCGGCGAGACCGGCGAGCTTCTCGCGCAGGAACTTCGCGTGCTGCTCGAGCTCCTTTTCCAGGGCCTCGAAGGGTACGCGCGTCCACCACGTGAAGAGTGGGTCGTAGCCGGCGCGGAACTCGTACCAGCCGCGCAGCGCCGCGCGCAACTCGCCGACGCGCTCGGCCGCGCGCTTCGCGATCGCCTTCGAGACCTCGGGCGCCTTCTCTGCATTCTCTGCCTGCGCCTTGCGCAGCTCGGAAACCTGATCGACGAGCGCGTCGAGCTCGCCCGCGGCCTGCTCGTTTTCTACGGGCTCGACGCGCTGGCGCGCCTCGGCCAGCTCCAGGATGCGCTCGGCGTAGGACACGAGCGGCGCCTCCTCGCGCGCGCGGCGCTCCTCACGCGCGAGCTCGGCGAGGTCGCTCTCGAGCTCGGTGCGCAGCAACAGCCAGTCGATGCGCCCGTCCTGGTCGAGGACCTCGAAGTCGGTGCGCGTGAGCACGGCGCGCCATTCCTCCGCCGAGCGCCGCAGGCGCGCGATGCGCGCGGCCGAGCCCGCACGATCGTGGAAGCGCCGCAGCGCGCCGCGCTCGGCCTGGAACTGCGCCACGAGCTCGCAGAGGTCGCCCTTCGCTCCCGCGCGTTGCGCGGGGACCTGTCGCGTAGCCCCGGCGGCCGCGCACGAGAGCAGCGCCAACCCGGCCGTTCCGCGCACTCCGATCCTGGACCAGTTCATGGGGCGTGCTCCTGACTCGCCGCGCGCGGCGCGTTGTCTACCTGTTGCAAGCGCCCGAGCGGCCGCGCCCTCACGGCGCGAGCCTCCAGGCGTAGATCCGGCGATCTTCGTAGGTGGGCGCACCGTAGCGCTCGACCAGCTTGGCGGCGATGCTCTCGGCCAGCTCCGGCTTGGCCAGGTTGCCGTCGTGGATGGCCTCTTGGCGGCGCATGAAGGATTCGTCGGCCGGGTCGGAGTGGCGCGGCCAGACTTGCTCGAAGACGAAGCCGAAGTAGTCCATCACCTCCGCGCCGAGGTCGCGGTGCAGGACGAGCCAGTCGGCTTCTCCCGCTTCGATCTCGAGCAGGCGCACGTACGGACCGCGCCGCAGCGCGCGCGGCGGCTCGCCGGTCCAGCCGATGACGACTTCCTTGCCGTGCAGGAGCGCGTGGCTCCGATACAAGAGCACCGAACGCGTGTAGATCGAGGGCGCCTCCACGATGCGCTCGACCGCGGGATCGGCCGCGAGCGTGCGGTACAGCTCGGGCGCGTCGGGGTACGGCTCGTCGAAGGCCGGCAGGCCGTGCAGCGCGAGATAGGTGTTCGAGAAGCTGCCGTCGCGCGGCGCGCGCGGGCCGAGTGGACCGCAACCGTACTGCGCGAGGCACAGCCCGGCCCCGGCGAGCAACGCGAGCGTCTCACCCTGCCGCGAAGCGAGTCGCGGCACGAGCCGCGCGAGGCCGCCGAACGCGGTCGCCCCCAGGGCGGCGAGGAAGGGCAACCCACTCAGGAGGTAGCGCGCCCAGGCGTAGTCCATGCCGCTCGGCCGCGTTGCGAGCAGCAGCGAGAGCGGTCCGAGCAGAGCCGCGAGTGCCAACACCACGCTCTTCCTGCGCTCGCGCCACGCGAACCACGCGCCCAGCGGCACGAGCGCGAGCCAGCCCCACGCGGCCGCGCGTCCGCCGGCGAGCAAAGTCGGCACGCCGAGCCAGTCGAGCGGCGCGGGCTCGGGCTCGTTCGCGCGGAAGTACGCCACGACTTGGCCGAAGACGGGCACGAAGAGCAGCAGGGAAACGACGCCGGCCACGGCCAAGGCCGCGCCGAGCCGCAGCGCCGCCGCGCGCGATTCGCGCGCCGCGAGAAGAACCCCGGCCAGGGCCACGGCCAGCACGAAGCCGAGCGTCGAGAGATGCACCCACGGCAACAGCGCGGCGCAAGCGATCAGCGCGACCCAGGTCGAGCGCCGGCGCTCGTCGCGCTCGAGCACGCGCCGCAGCGCCCAACCGAGCCCGAGCGCGAGCAGGAGTGCCAGCGCGTACCCACGCGCGAAGCGCGCGTAGAAGACCATCATCGGATTGAGCGCCAAGGCCACGCTCGCGAGCGCGGCCGCGCTGCGATCGACGAACGCGCACAGGAGCGGGTAGGCCAGCAGGAGCAGCAGCAACCCCGGCACGATCGCCACCAGGCGGTACGGCACGACGCCATCACCGAACACGTCCAACGAGAGACGCTGGAGCAGCGGCAGCGGCACGTGCGAACCGACCCCGTCGAAGGTCGTCAGGATCTCGCCGTAGCCCCGGTCGGCCGCGAGCACGGTGTGGTGCTCGTCCCCGTGCAGCGGCAAGCCAGTGAGGCCGCGGAGCCGCAGCCACGCCCCCAGCACGAGCGCCGCCGCGAGAACCCAGAGGCGAATCCAGGAACGCGGAGGGGCTGACATCGGGGTCCCTAGAATAGGCACGCGGGCGAGCTCTGCCTTGGCTGGGGCGCAGGGGAGCCGCGCGCACGACAAACGATAAGATGCTTGCTCACATACAGTTATGGCGTCATCGCCCTGCCATGGGCATCGACGCACGCGCCTCCATGCGCGATCATGGCGGCCCTCGGATCCCGCCCGAAGCTCGATGAGACGCCCCGCCCTCCTCGCTTTCTTGCCCATCGTCTTCCCCAGTGCCGCCGGGTGCCACGCGCGTCCGGAGCCTCTCGTGCCGGCCGGGCCAAGCTCCGCAGTCGATGGCGGAAGCGCCTACCTATGCGGCCGTCCGGCGGCCTTCGTTGTCCTGGGCGACTCGAGCTCGTTCGTGTGGCCGGCCTTGCTGCAGGAAATGCTCGACGCGCACGCCGGGAGGCGCGGGTTGTATCGGCTGCTCAACGCTGCCGCGCCCGCTGGGAGTGTCGGCGCGTGGACGAACCCGAAAGAGCCCGGGCCGTTGCTCGCGCTGGCGAAGGAACTCTCTGGGCGAGCCGAGCCGCGCTCCGACACGCTCCCGCCGAAGACCGCGCTGTGCCTGGTCTCGCTGCACGGTCGGCAGGGTCTCGGCGACGAAGGGGGTCCGGTGAGCGAGAGCGACGGGGTCGGGGGCGAGCTGGGCGCGAACGCGCTGGAGCGGCTGGCGCTCGCGCTGCGTGAGCTCGGTGTCGAGCGCGTCGTCTTCGCCACGCCGCTCTACGCAGGCTGCGCCGGCCCCGAGCTCGGGCTCGAGCACGTGGCGATCGAGCGCCTGCTCGCGCGCGGTCACATCCGCGGTCACGACTTGATCGCCGCCGGCCCGGACATCTACCGCGCTTCGCGCCGCTACTTCCCGGACGCGTTCGAGCCGGACGGGGTCCGAGCGAACGAGTTCGGCCAGAAGCTCGTGGCGGAAGAGTGGTACCGCTGGCTCGCCGGCCCGGAGACTCTTGAAGGCGTGGTCGAGGGGCTGTACGCCACGGACTACGACGTCGTGGCGATCGAAACGGCGGCGATCGAAACGGCGGCGATCGGAACGGCGGCGATCGCGGAGGCGCACGCGTCGGGCATCGT
>JABFRZ010000293.1 GCA_013140785.1 Planctomycetota bacterium
CAATCCTTGCGGCAGCTTCTCGAGGAAGAAGGCCACGTGGCGGCCGCGCGCGCTCGGCCCACCAGGAGCTGCGCGACCGCCACGTGGCCTTCTTCCTCGAGAAGCTGCCGCAAGGATTGTGGGAGCTACGCTACGAGCTGCGCGCCGAAGTCCCCGGCCGCTTTCACGCGCTCCCGACCCGTGGGCACGCGATGTACGTGCCCGAGATCCATGCGAACGGCAGCGAGCTCCGCCTCCAGGTGCGCGAGCGCTGAGCGCGTGGGGCGCGCTCGCAACGACGTAAGGAACCCCCATTGTTTTCACGAGAAATGCCAGGCTTCGGCTGCGCGTTCGAACGTTAGACTCCCCGCCCTCGACGTGGCCGGTGGGCCCTGTTCTCCCCAAGGCACGCCGATGCGAGCGCGAATTCCGCCCCGAGAGAGTGGCGTGCGCGCACCCCCCCTGACACCAAGAAGAGAAACACGATGACGATCCTCGCCCTCGCCCTGCTGGCCCTCGCCCCTGCTCAAGAAAAGGGCGGGATCATGGACCGTCTGAAGTTCGACGCCGAAGGCCGCATGCGCGCCGAGGCGACCCTCGACAACGTGGACGCCGCCACCGGCAACGACATCGACGACCGCTACCGCGGCCGCATGCGCTTCCGCTTCGGCGCGAAGTACGCGCTCATGGAGGACATGAACGTCGTCGGGCGCCTCTCGACCGCCTCGGACGGCAACGACGCCAACAACCCGCACTGGGACTTCGGCGACGGCGACGGCTTCAACGGCAGCGGCGTGGTCATGGACCGCTTCTACCTCGACTGGACCGCCAACGAGGAAATCCACGTGATGGCCGGCAAGCAGCCGCACGCCTTCGTCATGCCGCCGATCTACAGCGACTTCCTGTGGGACAACGACATTTCGCCCTCCGGCTTCTCGGCCAGCTGGAAGCCGAAGATCGAGGAGGGCAGCACCTCCTTCGATGCGCGCGTGGCCGCCTACGTGGCCACCGAGGTCGCGACCGACGAAGACCCGAACATGTGGGGTGCGCAGGGCAACATCTACGTCCCGCTCGACGAGGGCAAGGCACAGCTCTCGACCGCCCTCTACGACTGGAGCGACAACGGCACCACGGGCGTGGCCGGCAACCAGGGCAACTCGGCCACCACCGAGGACTTCAACGTGTGGGACACCTTCCTGTCGGGCACGTTCCAGGGCGGCCCGCTGGAGGAGATGACCGGCTACGTCGAGTTCATGAACAACCTGGGCGAGTCGGAGCAGGGCTGGGTCGCGGGCGCGCAGCTCGGCTCGAGCCAGTGGCAGCAGGGCAATTTCAACGTCTTCGCGCTGCTCTACGATCTCGAAGGTGACTCGCTCTTCAGCCCCGTGTCCCAGGACGATACCCCGATCGCCGGCACGGGCCTGAACGACGGGGACGGCGACGGCACGGACGGCGTCGTGCTCGGTGGCCAGTACTTCTGGCGCGACAACGTAGCCGTCAAGTTCTGGGTGCTGACCTCCGATCCGTCTGGCGCCGACGACGAGCCGCTGCGCGTGCGCATCGACCTCGACTTCAAGGTCAAGTAGCTCCGTCCCGGCGGCGGATCGATGCCCGCCTTCGTCCCCCAGGATCCCGATTTCGAAGCGCGCGTGCGTGCGAGCTTCGCGCGTCAACGCTTCATGGCCACCCTCGGCGCGCGCCTCGTTCGAGTCGAGCCGGGGCTGTGCGAGATCGAGCTCGCCTACCAGGACGGCCTGACCCAGCAGCACGGCTACCTGCACGCCGGCGCCGTCACTTCCATCGCCGACTCGGCCGGCGGCTACGCGGCCTACTCGCTCATGCCCGCCGATTCCTCGGTGCTGGCGGTCGAGTTCAAGATCAACCTGCTCGAGCCGGCCAAGGGCCAGCGCTTCGTCGGTCGCGGCCGCGTCGTGCGTGCAGGCAAGCGCCTGAGCGTGTGCGAGCTCGAGGTCGAGGCCTGCGATGGCGGACGCGTGCAGCGCTGCCTGCTCGGGATCCAGACCGTGATGTGCCTCGCGGGCCACGCCGACGATTCGCGACGCGGTTGAGCGCGCCGCTTCCTCCTGAAAACGAAGATGGAAACGAAGACGCCGGCCAGTGGCCGGCGTCGTGCGCGCGTTGGGCGCTTTTCGAACCTACTTCTTCTTCGGGCCTACTTCTTTTTCGGGTCAGTGTGCTTCGGCGCGGGCGAGCCGGGCTGGTAGCTCGGCTGGTGCGGCTGACCGGGTGAGGGCTTGCTGGCCGGCGGCGGGCTGAAGGAGGGCTTCGAAGGGGAAGTATGGGCGGGCTTCGGCTTGGGATCTTGTGCCATGGGAGTCACCAATGGGTTGCCTATGCGAGCCGCGCTTCCGGCGAACGCCGCCGGGGCGCGATCGACGTCGGGACGCTACGAAGCGCGCCAAGGGCACGCGATAGGGCCCTGGGCGTGTGGGTTCTAAGTCCTTGCCAATCTTCGATTTGCGTTGCCCCATCGGAGCGGAGGGGAGCGCTCGCGGCCACCTCTCTAGAAGCGCACGGCGTAGGCGAGCTTGAACGAGAGCTCCTGGAACAGCGGCGCCGAGCGGCTCGAGTCGCTCTCCAGCGTCTCGTTGAAGACCAGGAACACTTCTTGGTGCGGCACCGGGATCCAGCGCAGGCGCGACTGCACGCCGAACGTGTCGGACTCGCTGTCCCACTGCAGGAAGTTGTTCCAGGAGAGCTCGGGCGAGAAGGAGAAGTTGGCGCGCAGGCGCGCGAGCTGCGTGTCGAAGTCGCCTGCGTCGAGCGCGACGTCGTCGCGCGCGTAGCCGCACTGTCCGTTGAACAGCGGCCCCGGCTGCCACAGGAAGTTCACGCCATAGCCTCGCCGAGTACCGTCGAAGAACTCGCCGGCGTCGAACGAGAGCTCGGCCGACAGCGCGCGCTTCTGGGCCGTGCCGAGCTCGAGGCTGGCGCGCGTGAAGTCGTACTCGCCGGTCGGGATCATGATCCCGTCGGCGATCTCGAAGTCCGCGCGCAGCTCGTCGTGCACGTGCTCGAGAACGAGGCGCACCTCGTCACCCGACTCGAACAGGAAGCCCAGCGGCTGGAGCTCGGTGCCCCAGGTCTCGAGCTCGCCGTCCGTGTCGGTGAAGACCTCCGTGGCCAAGCCGAACTCGAGCTGCCGCAGGCCCGGGATGTCGGGGCGGGGCTGGTACTCGAGCGTGCCGTCGTAGCGGCGCACGTCCTTGCGCGGCACGAAGCCGAGCGCGGCCTCGAAGTCCTCCTGGATCTCGAGCGCGCCCAGGCTCCAGCCCAGCCGGTCGCCGGGCGCGCGCAGCGCCAGTCCGAAGGCCGAGCTCTGGCCCGTGACGTCCTCGCTGTCCGAGTGCAGCACGAAGCCGGTCGTGATCAGGTCGCGGTCGCCCGCGAAGACACGCGCGCGGTGGGTCGCATCCAGGCCGAACACGGTGTTGTCACCGTCGCCGGCGGGGTTGCCGCGCGTGACGATGCCGCCCACGGTCGATTGCTCGCCGACGTTTCGCGACAAGCGTCCCGCGAAGAGGTTCTGGCCATGCACGGCGTCGAGCTCGTCGGTCTGGACGTCGAGCACGCCCATGCCCCAGGGGCCCGCGCGTCCGGTCAGCTTGGCTCCGGCCAGGATCGGCACTTCCTCGCCGCCCGAGCTGAGCCCGATGCGGCGACTGAAGAACGGGATCAGGGCGCGGTCGCCGCCGCCGCCGCCGGAATCGTTGAGCCCGAACTCGAACACGCCCGCGTTCTGCAGGAAGAAGTCGCGCCGCTCGGGGAAGAACAGCGGGAAGCGCGTCAGGTTGATCTGGCGTTCGTCCACCTCGGTCTCGGCGAAGTCGGTGTTGACCGTCAGGCTGAAGGTCAGGCTCGGGATGAGCTTGTAGAACAGGTCGAAGCCCGGCTCACCGAGCAGGCTCTTGTTGCCGCCGTCGGCGCGGCCGTCGCCGTCGCGATCGCGCTCGTTGCGCCCGTGCGCGACGAAGAAGGGCACGACGTCGAGCCCGATGCCCTGGTGGATGTCCGTGAGCCCGCGCAGCTCGCCCGCGCGGTAGATGTTGAACAGGCTGTGCTCGCGGCTCCCGTTCGACCAGCGCGCCTCCTCGCGCTTGCGCCCGATGACGCGTTCGACGTTGAAGCCCCAGGTGTCCCCGCCCTCGGCGAAGTTGAGGGTCTTGAACGGCAGGGCGAGCTCGGCGCTCCAGCCGAGTTCGTCGATGCGCGCGACGCCTTCCCACAGGCCGTCCCAGGGTTTGTTGAAATTGGCGCCGTTGTTGGTGATGAGCGCGTCGCCCTTCGAGCCGCAGGCGTTGATCTGGAAGAAGAAGGCGTTGCGCCGGTCGTGGAAGGTGTCGAACACGATCTCGAGGCGGTCGTCCACCTCCAGGAAGGCGTCGCGCTCGCGCGTCGTGCTGACGATGAGCCCGGGCTCGCGGTCGAAGCAGCGGATCGCCATGTAGAGCTGCTCGCCGTCGTGCAAGAAGCGGATCTCGCTCGCCTCCGTGGGCGGCACGCCCTCCAGCGGTTCGATCTGGAGCAGCTCGCCGATCGGCGTGGCCGTGCGCCACACCGCGTCGTCCAGCCTTCCGTCGATCGCCGGCGGCTCGGCGGTGCGTGTGCTCGTGGCCACGGGGCGCTCGGGCTCCTGGGCACAGAGGTGCGTGGCGAGCAGGGCGAACGCGGCTCGGGCGGGAGACGGTGCGAAGCTCATCGGGTGGGAGAGACTGACGCTCGTTCCGCCGCGGGGAAGCGCCTTACTCCACTCCTACCGTCGCAGCTCTTCGGCCAGCAGGCGGTGGAACTGGTACATGCCGCCCTCGGAGCGCGCGTAGCGGCCGGTGTCGTAGGAGCGCGAGGAGACGCCGCGCTGCACGGACTCGCAGATGGCCACGTCCTCTTGCTGCACGTCGTCGCTGGCCTCCAGGCTGGCCTCGATGAAGCGCCGCGCGTCCTCGCCCTCGCTCGCGCTGAACCAGTAGTCGAACACGACCTCGCAGCGGTCCACGCCGAGCGGCACGACCCAGTTCGTGTCCAGGATGTCGCCGTAGCGGTTGAGCATCAGGTTCGGGTGGATCCAGGCGTAGAGCGCGCCGCCGCCGATGCGTGCGCGGAAGTCGCGCCCATGGAACTCCGCGGCGCGCGCGCTGGGGCAGGTCTGCACGTTGAAGCGCTCGAACAACTGCGTGGCGTAGGCACCCATCTCGAGCTGCCCCGCCAGGCCATGGTGCAGGTGCGCCACGTGGTAGCCGCCGTCCAGGTAGTTGTCGATGAACACCTTCCAGTTGCACTGGATCGGATAGCGGCGGCGGTGCACGTGGCGCAGCTCCGGCGTGTCCGTGGGCGCGAGCAGCGCCGCGAGCGGCGCGAGCTCCTCGGCCACCGAGCGCGCCGGGCGGCCGGGGTGCAGGAACACGAGTGGGCCCCAGACCTCCACCGGCACCTGCGGCAGGCTGAAGCGCTGCCGATCGAAGTCGGCCAACGCGCCCATGTCCCGCGCCGAGCGCAGCGAACCGTCCAGGTCGTAGGTCCAGCCGTGGTACGGGCACACGAGCTGCTCGACGCAACCCGCGCCCTCGAGCAGCTGCGCCGCGTGGTGGCGGCACACGTTGGAGAGCGCGCGCAGCGTCCCGTTCCGGTCGCGCAGCACGAGGTAGCTGTCGCCCGCGACGTCCACGCGCACGTAGCTCTTCGGCGCGGCCACGCGGTCCGTCGGACAGGCGTACTGCCACGAGCGGCGGAAGACCGTCTCGGTCTCGCGCGCGAGCACGTCCGGGTGCGTGTACCACGAGGAAGGCGGGGTCGCGGCGGCCTCGACCGGGAGGTCGGTGCGAAAGCGGGCCAGCTCGGCCGCGAGGTCGATGGCGGAGTGCTTCACGGCACGCGCGCGGAGAGGATCGGCAGCAGCCACACGCCGTAGGCGCGCGGGTCCGCGAAGGCCGCGATGATCGCGTCGAAGCTCGCGCGCACCTCGTGCTCGGAGAGCGTGCTGTGGGCGGCGATGACCTCGGTGTAGCCGTCACGCCAGGCGGCGAAGATGCCGATCAGCACGGCGCGCTCGACGCGCACCGTGTCGATCACCGCGTAATCGACGCGGATGTCGGTCAGCCCCAGCGCGTACAGCCACGAGTAGGCCCTGCGCCCGCAATAGAGATCGGTGCCCATGCGTGCTCCGAGCGTGATCGGGCCCTCGCGCCAGAAGCGGTCGCCGTCCACCGCGCACGGATGACAGTGGATCATGCCGTAGTCCTCGGCCACGACGTGCAGGCGTCCGCCGCGCCGCGTGACGCGCTTCATCTCGGCCAGGACACGCTCGGGCTCGGGCACCGCCTGCAGCATGTGCCGGCACAGGGTGAGGTCGAAGGATTGGTCCGGGTAGTCGAGCGCGAAGGCGTCGCCGCGCCGGAAGTCGAGCCGCTCTCCGAAGGTACGAGCGCGCTCGCGCGCCAGCGCGAGGTGCGGTTCGTGCACGTCGATCCCGACCAAGGTGACGCGCGCGAGCTCGCGCGCGAGGCGCAGCACGATCTCGCCCGTGCCGCAGCCCACGTCCAGGATGCGCGCGCCATCGCGCAGCGCGTAGCTCGCGAAGAGCACGCGTTCCTGGGGCCAGATGGCCTCCGCCTGGGCGGCCAGCGTGCGCACCATCGACTCGTGCGCCATCTGCTCGGCCTGGGGGTTCCGATCGCTCTTCATCTCGCTCTTCGTCGCGCGCGTCATCTTGCCATCCGGGGTTGCCATCCCGGCCTCACGCGTTGTTCGCCGAGACGCAGCCCTGCAGCGGCAGGCTGGCCATCGTGTGCAGCCCCGGCTCGGCCGCCAGGAGCGGCCGGATGACGTTGAGCACCAGCGCCGAGGTGCCCGAGTCGCCGTGTACGCCCCCGGGCAGGACGAGCTCGACCGGCGGCTCGCCGTCGATCACGACTCGGT
>JABFRZ010000081.1 GCA_013140785.1 Planctomycetota bacterium
TGGCCGTCCACGTTGATCCAGGTGCCCGTGCGCTCGCTGGCATCGGGCACGCCGAGCTCGACCGAGAACGCGGGCGCGTCCACGGGATGCGTGTCGAGCAGCACCAGGCGCAGCCCGGCCGGGAGTTGCGTCAGGGCCTCGGCGCCCAGCAGCTCGGCCGCGCGTTCGCCCAAGAGCAGCACGAGCTTCGCCTGCGCCATGCGCGCCAGCGCCGCGGCCGGCGCGAGCGGCTCGAAGCCGAGCGCCTCGAGTCCGCGGCGGTTGGGGCAAGGGTCGCCGGTGTGCAAGAAGTCGTCCTTCAGGGCGCTCGGCGCGGGCGAGATGAAGCACAGCGCTCCGCCTAGCACGCGCGCGCGCTCGCCCTCCTCTTGCGTGAGCCAGGGCGAGGCCACGATCAGCGGCGCGCCGTGCACGCGCACGAGATTCGCGATCTCGTCCAGCGCCACTTCCCGAGCAACCGGCTCGAGCCCGCCGCTGCCGCGCACGAGTGCGCCGGCCAGACGCGCGGGCGCGTTGAAGCGCGGATGAGAGAAGCGCCCGTGGTCGCACATCCAGTACTGGTTCACCGCCGGGTTCGGGCGCGGGCGCAGGCGCTTGACTTCGTGCTTGCGCAGCACCTCGACCGTGATCGAGCAGCCGCGGCTGCACTCGCCGCAGGTCGAGGGCGCCTTGCTGAGGTTCCACACGCGCGCCTGGAAGCGGAACGACTGCAGCGTCAGCGCGCCGACCGGGCAGAGGTCGGCCACGTTGCCCTGGTAGTTTCCTTCCAGCGGCCGGTCGGCGAAGGTCTCGATCGTCGAGCGTGCGCCGAGACCCGCCACGGTGAGCTGCGGCTTCTTGGTGACCTCCTCGAAGAAGCGCACGCAGCGGCTGCACAGGATGCAGCGCTCCTGGTCCAGCACGATCACGTCACCGAGAGACTTGCGCTTCTCGAGCTTGCGGCGCGGCTCGACCGAGCGGCCCTCGCCCTGGCCCTCCATGAAAGCGTAGTCCTGTAGGTCGCACTCGCCGGCCTTGTCGCAGATGGGGCAGTCGAGCGGGTGGTTCTTGAGCAGGAACTCCAGGCACTGGCGGCGCGCCTCGTGGGCTTTCGGCGCCTCGGTGTCGACGACCATGCCCTCGACGACCGTAGTTCGGCACGCGACCACGACGCGCGCCGGCGCCTCGCCCTGCTTGACCTCGACCTGGCAGATGCGGCACGACCCGACCGGCGAGAGCCCGGGGTGGTAGCAGTACATCGGCACGTGCGCGGCGTGCTCGTGGCAGGCCGCGATGAGCGGCTTCTTCGGATCGACTTCGACCTCGCGGCCGTCCAGGACGATCTTGGTCACGCGTGTGCCCCTTCGGGTACCAAGTCAGTCAGCTCGGCGGCGTGCCGCTCGACGTCGAGCGGGCAGCGTCCGAGGCGGACGTGCTCCTCCAGCTCGGCGCGGAAGTTCTTCACGATCGCATGGGTCGGGATCGCGGCCGCGTCGGCCAGCGCGCAGATCGTCTTGGCGGGCGCCATGCCGTTCGCGAGCGAGGACAGGAGCTCGATGTCCTCCATGCGCCCCTGGCCACGCTCGATGCGCGCGAAGATCTGGTGCAGCCACTCGGTGCCCTCGCGGCATTGACTGCACTGCCCGCAGCTCTCGTGCTCGTAGAAGCGCGCGATCACCTGCATCGCGCGCACCGTGCAGGCCGTCTCGTCCAGCATGATCATCGCGCCCGTGCCGAGCATCGAGCCCGCCTCGCGGATCGAGTCGTGGTCCATGGCCACGTCGATCTTGGCGGCCGGCAGGAGCCCGGTGGAGGAGCCGCCCGGGATCCAGGCCTTGAGCTTGCGCCCTTTCCAGACGCCGCCCGCGCACTCCTCGAGCACGGTGCGTGCCGAGATGCCGAGCGGCAGCTCGTAGACCCCGGGGCGCTCGACGTGGCCCGAGATGCCGATCAGCACGTTGCCGGGACTCTTCGGCGTACCGAGTGACTTGAACCAGTCGGCGCCGCGCGTGATCACGAAGGGCACGTTGGCGAGCGTCTCGACGTTGTTGACCGTGGTGGGCTGGCGCCACAGGCCGGCGCCGGCCGGGAAGGGCGGCTTCGGGCGCGGATGGCCGCGCTTCCCCTCCAGGCTCTCCATCAGCCCGGTCTCTTCGCCGCAGATGTAGGCCCCGGCGCCCTTGTGCATCCAGATGTCGCAGGCGAAGTCGGTGCCGAGGATCTTCGCTCCGACCAGCCCCGCGGCGCGCGCCTCGGCCACGGCCGCGGCCACGCGTTCGTGGGAGAGGCGGTACTCGCCGCGCACGTAGACGTAGGCCGTCTTCACGCGCATGGCGAAGCACGCCAGCAGGATCCCCTCGACCAAGCCGTGCGGGTCCTGCTCCATCAGCACGCGGTCCTTGCACGTGCCCGGCTCGGACTCGTCCGCGTTCACCGCCAGGTAGCGCGGGCGCGGGTCCTTGGCCGGATCGGGCATGAAGCTCCACTTCAGCCCGGTCGAGAAGCCCGCGCCGCCGCGGCCGCGCAGGCCGGAGTCCTTGACGATCTGGATCACCTGCGCGGGCGTGAAGCCGCCGGTGAGGACCTGCTCGAGCGCCGCGTAGCCGCCGTGCGCCTTGTAGACGGGAAGCGTGTGCGAGTCCCTCAGGCCGACGCGCGACAGGAGGTAGATCTCGCGCTTCAGGGGTGACGTGATCTTGGGGGGCAACGCGGTCTTGGTGGGCGACGTGATCTTGGTGGGCTCCGTGCTCATCGAGCTCCTCCGAGCACGCGCGCGACGTCAGCGGTGGCGAGGTTTTCGTGGAAGGCGCCGTCGAGCACCAGCATCGGCGCGGCCGTGCAGGCGCCCTGGCACTCGAGGCGCACGACGCTGAAGCGTCCGTCGGCCGAGACGCCGCCCGGCTTCGAGCCCGTCACGCGGCAGGTCTCGCGCAGGATGTCCTCGGCCCCGCGTAGCGCGCACGAGATGTTGTGGCACACGCCCACCACGTGTCGGCCGACCGGGCGCAGGTGGAACATCGGGTAGAACGAGGCCACGCCGAAGACCTCGACCGGCTCGAGCCCGAAGAACTCGGCGCAGGCTTCGAGCGTCTCGGGCGTGAGCCAGCCGCCGAGCTCTTCCTGGCAGCGGTGCAGGGCCGGGATCAGCGCGGCCTGGCGTTCGGGGTAGTGCCGCACGAGCTCGGTGAACTCGGCGCGCAGCGCTTCGGGCAGGGCCGGCCGTTCGGAAGGACTCATGCTCGGCCCCTGCGGAACTCCGCGACTCCGCGGTGCGCTCTCGATCCAACCGCGGAGGCGCGGAGGGCGCGGAGGAACGCAGGGAGGAAGAGAGGGGAGTGGGACATCGCCTAGCGATCCACCTCGCCCATGACGAAGTCGAGGCTGCCGATCAGGGCCACCATGTCGGACATCAGGCGTCCCTCGGCCAGCGGCGGGATGGCCTGCACGTTCATCAGGCCCGGCGCGCGAATGTGGCAGCGTACCGGCGCGCTGGTGCCGTCGGACACGACGTAGAAACCGAGCTCACCCTTGCTGGACTCGATCGCGTGGTAGGCCTCGCCCGCTGGCAGACGCAGGTCGGTCACGATCTTGAACTGGAAGATCAGCTCTTCCATCGAGGTGTGCACGCGGTCCTTGGGCGGCAGCACGTAGCGCCGGTCCTCGGCCAGGAACTCGGCCCCGCGCGACTGGGCGAGCCGGTCGAGGGCCTGCGCCGCGATGCGCACGGACTGGCGCATCTCCTCGACGCGCACCAGGTAGCGGTCGTAGCAGTCGCCCACCGTCCCGACCGGGATCTCGAACTCGTACTGCTCGTAGCCCGAGTAGGGCTGCGCCTTGCGCAGATCGAATTCCACGCCCGCGCCGCGCAGGTTCGGGCCCGTGAGCGACCAGGCCAGGGCTTGCTCCTTCGTCAGGATGCCCACGTTGCGGTTGCGGTCGTACCAGATGCGGTTGCCGGACAGGAGCTTCTCCCAGCCGTCGATCTCGGTCGGCAGGCGCGCCAGGAATTCGCGCACCAGGGCTTCCACGCCCTCGTCCACGTCGGCGAACACGCCGCCGATGCGCACGTAGGTGTTGTTCATCCGGTGCCCGGTGTAGGCGTCCAGGATGGTGTAGATGTTCTCGCGCTCCTTGAAGGTGTTGAAGAACATCGACACGGCGCCGAGGTCGATGGCGGTCGTGCCCAGGTAGATCAGGTGCGCGGCGACGCGCGAGAGCTCCATCAAGAGCACGCGGATCACCTGGCCGCGCTCGGGCACCGCGAGAGCCGCCAGGCGCTCGAGCGCGAGCGCGTAGCCGACGTTGTTCATCAGCGGCTGCACGTAGTCGAGCCGGTCGGTGTGCGGGAAGAACTTGGCCCAGCCCAGCGACTCGCAGGTCTTCTCCTTGCCGCGGTGCAGGTAGCCGACCTCGGGCTCGACCGTGCGCATGGTCTCGCCGTCGAGCTCGAGCTTCAGGCGCAGCACGCCGTGCGTGGCCGGGTGCTGCGGGCCCATGTTGAGCTGCATCAGCTCGCCGTGCAGCGGGTCGTCCGCGTCGCGCGCCGGCGGCGTGGCCGCGCTGACCTCGCTGGGCGGCGTGCTGCGGCTCTTCCCGTCCAGTCCCGCGCCGCGCTCGTACTCGAAGGTCTGCAGGCTCACCGCGCCGCCTCCGGATGCCATTCCGCGCGGCGCTTCTTGTCCCACTCGCGGTACAGCCGGTCGGGCTCGATGCCCTGGTGCGGGAAGTCCTTGCGCAGCGGGTGGTGCTCGAACTCCTCGGGCATCAGCAGGCGCTTCAGGCCAACGTGGCCCTCGAAGCGGATCCCGAACATGTCGTAGCACTCGCGCTCCATGTAGGCGGCGCCCGGCCAGAGCTGCGTGCAGCTCGGCGCGTTCTCGCCATCGGCCAGGCGCGTGTGCAGGCGCACGCGCTCGTTGTGCGCGAGCGAGAACAGCTGATGCACGAGCTCGAAGCGCGGTACGCGCGGCAGACGATCCACGGCCGTCACGAAGGTCGCCGACTCGAAGCCGGCGCGCTCCTTCAGGGCGCGCAGCGCGTGCGCGAGCCCGGCGAGGTCGAGCTCCAGGGCCGGCAAGCCATCGCGGTGAACGAGCCAGCGGTGCTCGATTCCCGCCAGGGCGCCGTCCACGCGCTCGCTCGTGATCGTCCCGGGCATCTCTCGCTCAGCCCTTCCTCGCGCGCGGGTCGTGCGGGTGCAGATCGTAGACGCTTTTGCGCACCGCATCGTTGGGTTGGTACGTGCGCGCGCCGGTGCCGCGCTCGTCGCTCACCCCGGGTCCGGCCAAGATGCGGGCCAGCGGGCGCTCGCGCTCGATCTTCGTCTGCAGCTTCAGGATCGCGTCGATGACCGCATCCGGACGCGGCGGGCAGCCGGGCACGTACACATCTACCGGCAGGATCGAATCGACGCCCTGCACCACGGCGTAGGAGTCGTACATGCCGCCGGTCGAGGAGCACACGCCCATCGCGATGACCCACTTGGGCTCGGGCATCTGGTCGTAGACCAGACGCGCGGCCGCGGCCATCTTCCAGGTCAGCGTCCCGGCCACGACCAAGAGGTCGCACTGGCGCGGGCTGAAGCGCGCGGCCTCGGCTCCGAAGCGCGCGAGGTCGAACTTCGGTCCGAGCATGGCCATCAGCTCGATGCCGCAGCACGAGAGCCCGAGCGGCATCGGCCACAGGCTGTTCTTGCGGCCCCAGTTGATGAGCGCGTCGATGCGCGTGGCGAAGAAGCCGTCCTCGCGCGTCTCGGGTACCGGCTTCAGCGCTCCCATTCGAGCCCTCCCTTGCGCCACACGAAGGCCAGCCCGACCGCCAGCACGGCCACGAAGGCCACGACCTCCGCGAACACGATCCCGCCGAAGCCGTCGGCCGCCAGGCCGCGCGCCGCGACCGCCCACGGGATCAGCAGCAGCGACTCGACGTCGAACAGGATGAACAGCACCGCCACCAAGTAGAAGTGGATCGAGAGGCGCATGCGCGCGTTGCCCACCGCGCCCATCCCGCACTCGTAGGCGCTGGCCTTCCCGATGGCCGAGCGCCGCCGTCCGAGCAGCTCAGACACGGCCACGTTGCCGAGCGCGAACAGCGCGACCAGCACGAACAGCACCAGGATGGGGGCGTAGTCGATCAGCATGGAAAGCGGAGCCCGCGACGCCCGGACTGCGCAGAGACTTCGAAGTCCAGGGTCTACACTCGGCGGCGAGTCTAGCGGTGCCCTACCCCGGCATGAAAGCGCGAGCTGGCCCTTCCGAGGTCGCGCTTCAGCCGCCGACCCGCACGAGTTCGCCGCCGGTGCCTTCGGCCAGGGCCTCGAGCGTGCCGTTGCCCTGGTTGCCGATCTGGACGCAGTGGAACACGAGCTGGGCGCGCTCGTTCTCCCGCTCCAACCAGCGCGCGACCCAGCCGGGGCCCTCGCTCGTGGCGCCGTCGCACAGGACGATCACGGTGTCGGCTTCAGAGCGCTCCAGCTCCAGCCGGCCGCGCTCGTCCAGTCCAAGCCCGGCGCGCAGGCCCTCGAACAGACGCGTTTCGCCATCCGGTTCGTTCTTCTCGAGCCAGCTTCGAGCGAGCTCCAGGTTGGCTTCGCTGGCGGGTACGAGGTGGTTGCGCCACACCTCGCCGGAGCGGCTGAAGAGGGCCACGCCGAAGCGCGTGTCCGGGCCCGCCTGGCGCAGGAAGCGCGTGAGCTGCTCGATCGCCTCGTCGTGGCGCGAGCGTCCGCTCGTGTCGAAGGCCGTGCGCATGCTGCCCGAGCCATCCACCACGAAGAGCACCCGATCCGTGACCGCGTGCAGGCCGAAGAAGGCGGCGCTCGTGCTCTCGATCCCGGCCGCGGTCAGGTCGGCGGGCAGCGCGATGCGCCCCGCGCGCGCGCCCTCCCACCATTCGCTCCAGCGCGCCGGTTCGGCCCCGATCGAGCGCCCGGAC